>JAUVTO010000044.1 GCA_030601485.1 Desulfobacterales bacterium
CACTTTAGATCACTTTAGACACTTTTAACTTAAAATGGCGACAATGGCTGAATAGCTATTATCACGCCAAAGCGACGCACGGCTTGGGATATGCAGAAGCGCTTAATATTTTCTTGACACACTGAAACCATTTCGCCATACTTTGGCATCTTAACAGCAGGTTTTTTCAATATATTTAATTTATATTTATTTAATATCAAGGGATTGGCCTGAAACATCATCTGATGCCGACAATTTATAAGAATGGTAAAAAATTCACCATCCGGGAAATGATCGAGGCTATCCTGGAGGAGAACCGGTCCTTGGTGCAACGCCTGAGTGATAAAGCCGCACAAGATTTTATCCGGAGGATCTTGGATGCTAAATCCATTTTTTTCTCCGCACAAGGAAGAGCCGGTTTTATCCTTCGCTGTTTTTGTATGCGTTTGATGCATCTGGGCTTTTCTGTGTATTTTTGCGGTGAAACCATCACTCCGGCCATTACCCGCGATGATTTGCTCATCGTCCTGAGTGGATCTGGAGAGACTCCGTCGACTTTAGAATCGGTAAAAAGTGCTAAAAAATACCACGCCAAAACCTACGGGATTTTGGGAAATATGGAATCTAGAATCGCCTCACTTGTTGATATAAGCATCCATATCCCCGGAACCACCAAGCTTTGCCGTGAGGGTGAGCCCCATTCATTGCAGATGGCCGGCTCCCTGTTTGAACAATCTGCCTTTCTTTTCTTAGAGGCAATTGTTCTGGAAATTTACCAAAAAAGAAAAAAAGATGTCGGTAGCGTTTCATCACGACATACTGTCATTGAATAAAGGAGGAAACATGAAACCAGTTTTGCAGTTGGCATTAGATTTTGTGGATTTGAAACGGGCCCTGAAAAACGCCCGGGCCGGCGTTGCCGGCGGAATTGACTGGCTTGAGGCAGGCACGCCGCTCATCAAGAGCGAGGGTCTCCACGCCGTTCGGGAACTTCGCAAGCTTTTCCCTGACAAAACCATTGTGGCGGATATGAAGATCATGGATACCGGCCGAACTGAGGTTGAAACTGCGGCCAAAGCGGGTGCCAATATAGTGGATGTGCTCGGCGCATCCAGCGATGCAACCATCCGGGAGTGCATCCAGGCAGGAAAGAACTATGGTGCCAAAATTGTGGTCGATATGATAGCGGTTAAAGATGTCGTGTCAAGAGCCAAATTCGTTGAGGATTTAGGAGCAGACATTGTAACGGTCCATTGTGCCATTGACGAACAAATGGAAGGGAAAGATCCTTTCGATATTTTACGACAGGTCAGCCAGGCATTGACAATTCCGGTGGGAGTGGCCGGGGGTATCAATTCCGAAACCGCTGCCAAGGCGGTGGAGGCCGGTGCCTCTATAGTCATTGTGGGTGGTGCCATCACTAAGGCCATGGACCCTGAACAGGCATCCAGAGAAATCCGCCAGGGAATCGATACCGGTAAGAGCATCAGTACCACCCTTTTTAAGAGAAAGGGAGAAGCTCAAATAAAGGAAATTCTGGAGCTGGTATCGTCACCTAATCTTTCCGATGCTCTGCACCGCGGTGGAGTTTTACAGGGAATTCGACCGCTTTTCCCCGGCATCCGGATGGTGGGTCGTGCGGTTACCGTAAGAACGTATCCGGGAGATTGGGCCAAACCGGTCCAGGCCATTGATGTGGCTGAACCCGGTGATGTTATCGTCATTGACGCCGGTGGCGCGGGGCCTGCTCTCTGGGGAGAACTGGCAACCCATTCGGCCGTGCAAAAGGGCCTGGCCGGGGTAGTCATTGACGGCGCCCTGAGAGACAGTCCGGAAATCATAGACATGCAATTTCCGGCTTTCAGCAGACTTGTCATGCCCAATGCAGGAGAGCCCAAAGGATTCGGAGAGATCGGCGTGCCGGTTACGGTGGGCAATATGCGCATAGAACCCGGAGACTGGCTGTTGGGCGACTATGATGGAGTTGTCGTGCTGCCGCGTGCCATTGCAGTGGAGTATGCCAACCGGAGCATGGACGTGCTTGAGAAGGAAAACCGCATCCGGGAAGAAATCAAAGAAGGAAGCACCCTGAGCAAGGTGACCGAACTTTTGCGCTGGGAAAAAAAATAAAGGATGATACAATTAATCAGAGGATTTAAAGATATACTTCCCGGGGAAGTAGAACTCTGGCAGTATATCGAAAAAACCGCCAGGTCCCTTTTTGAAGATTTCGGTTTTAAGGAAATTCGCATTCCGATTATGGAACGTACGGAACTGTTTGCCCGGAGCATTGGTGAAGATACCGATATTGTGGAAAAAGAAATGTATACCTTTCCGGATAGAAAAGGGAGTCTTATCACCCTGCGACCAGAGGCAACGGCATCTGTTTGTCGTTCCTACATCCAGCATAAACTGTATTCAAAGGATCCGGTCCAAAAATATTTTACCATCGGCCCCATGTTTCGGAGGGAAAGGCCCCAAAAGGGGAGATACCGGCAGTTTTACCAGATCAATGCTGAAATTTTTGGGGTGGATTCTCCGCTGGTTGATGTTGAGCTGATCTTTCTGATGGTAACCTTATTTTCAAGACTGTCTGTTTCCGATGTTGAAACACATATCAATTCGCTGGGTTGTCCGGAATGCCGCCCGACGTTTAAAGCGGTGCTTTCCGATTTTCTGACATCTTCCACCGGAACTCTTTGTTCAGACTGTATCCGGCGAAAAGACCGGAATCCCTTACGGGTGCTCGACTGCAAGGTGCCTGCTTGCAGAGAGGCCATGGCTCATGCACCTTCCATTTTGGATTATTTATGTCCGGCATGCAGCCAACACTTTGAAACCGTCAAGACAGCACTTGACGCAATGAACGTGCCATTTACCATCGATAAAAGGCTGGTCCGGGGTCTTGACTATTATACCCGAACCACTTTTGAAATTCAGACCGGCTCATTGGGCGCCCAGAGCGCTGTGGCAGGCGGTGGCAGATACGATGGCCTGGTTAAGGCGCTTGGCGGGCCCGATACCCCGGCAACCGGTTTTGCCATAGGGTTTGACCGTTTGGCGGAAATTACAGGACTTAATTGTAATGATTTTATCAAAACGCCGGATATTTATTTGGCTGCACTGGGTGAAAAGAGTCTGTCTCTTGCCTTTGAATGGAGATCTGCGTTATGCCTTGAGGGGATTAAGACCGAGATGGATTTTGGCGATAAAAGTTTAAAAAGCCAGATGAAACGGGCAGACAGGCTGGGTGCAAAGCATGTTCTGATCGTCGGCGATAATGAAATTAAGCAAGGATCGGTTATCTTGCGCAATATGACCACCAAAGAACAGGTGTTGATTCCCATCGAACGTGTTGTGGAAAATATAAAAGCAAACTTAGGGGCTTCGCCCCAATTGGAATAATGGAATTATGGAGTAATGGAATAATGGGTTTGAAGGAGTTTTTTACAATTAAAATGGTTTATTTCAGCTTTTACCCCAATATTCCAGCATTCCGGTATTCCAGTATTCCATTCTGAGGGCATAGACAGATTACGATTAAAAGACCTGTTATTTCAACAAGGTGCAGAATATCCTATACGTTAAATTAAGGAGTTAATTCACATTGTCAGACAAACTTGGAGATATGAGAAAAACCCATACCTGCTGTGAACTTGGAGCAGATGATGTGGGTTTGGAAGTGGTGCTTATGGGTTGGGTACAGCGCCGAAGGGATCACGGAGGAGTGATTTTCGTGGACCTGCGCGACAGGGAAGGAATCACACAGGTTGTTTTCAACCCTGAAGTCATCCGTAAAGTCCATGAAAAAGCCCATGCCATTCGAAGTGAATATGTGATTGGCGTTCGGGGGAACGTCGAAAAAAGACTGCAAGGCATGACCAATCCCAAATTGAAAACCGGTGAGATAGAGGTGTTTGCCTCGGAACTTAAAATATTCAATGCAGCCGAAACTCCGCCGTTTATGGTTGAGGATAATCTGGATGTTTCGGAAAATATTCGGCTGAAATTCCGTCACATCGATCTGCGACGGCCCCTTTTGCAAAAAAACATTATCAAAAGGCACGCGGCCGCCGATTCCGTAAGAAAATATCTGAATAATCTTGGGTTTATCGATATTGAAACGCCGGTCCTGACCCGCAGCACACCCGAAGGTGCAAGGGACTATCTGGTGCCCAGCCGGGTGAACCCGGGTCTTTTTTACGCCTTGCCCCAGTCCCCCCAGATCTTCAAACAACTGCTCATGATGTCCGGGTTTGACCGGTATTACCAGATTGTAAAGTGTTTCAGGGACGAAGACCTCAGATCGGACCGTCAGCCGGAGTTTACCCAGATCGACATGGAAATGTCCTTCGTGGGAGAAGACGATGTGATGGAAATTACAGAGAACATGATGGTCCATCTCTTCAAAGATGTTCTGGACGTGGACCTTAAAACACCCTTCAAACGCCTTTCCTATGATGATGCGGTTGGCCGCTTTGGGCTGGACAAACCCGATATTCGGTTTGCACTGGAACTCGTGGATATTTCGGACATTGTACAGGACGCGGGTTTCAAGCTCTTTTCTGATGTTGTTAAAAAGGGGGGAATCGTCAAGGCGCTTAATGCCAAGGGGTGCATCAATTTTACACGCAAAGAGATAGACGATTTGACCGAATTTGTCTCCGTCTACAGAGCCAAAGGTCTGGCATGGATCAAGGTGCGTGAAGATTCCTGGCAATCTCCCATTGCGAAATTCTTCACCGACGATGAAAAACAGGCGCTTGCAAAGCGTATTGACATGCAGCCCGGCGATCTTGTATTTTTTGTTGCCGACCAGCCCAAGATCACCAACGAGGCACTGGGACATCTTCGAAACTTCCTGGGAAAGAAACTCGGCATGGTACATGAGGACACATTCAGTTTTGTCTGGATTACCCGGTTTCCGCTACTGGAGTTTGATGAAAACGAAAAGCGGAACCAGGCCTTGCACCATCCCTTTACGGCTCCTCTGGACGAGGATTGTGACCTGCTGGAGAAAGACCCGCTTTCAGTCGGATCGAAGGCGTATGACCTGGTGTTAAACGGTTCGGAGATCGGCGGCGGGAGCATCCGTATTCACCAAAGAACGTTGCAGGAAAGGGTGTTTGCGGCATTAGGGATGGATCGGGAAACCTATGAGGAAAAGTTCGGATTTCTACTTTCGGCTCTGGAGTCCGGAGCCCCGCCCCACGGCGGGATCGCCATCGGTTTTGACCGGCTGGTAATGATTTTGTGCGTACAGCCTTCCATCCGGGACGTCATTGCCTTCCCAAAAACTCAGAAAGCGGCATGCCTGCTTACCAATGCCCCTGCTCAAGCCGTCAAGGCCCAGCTTGACGAACTCTATCTAAGAATAAAAAAGTTTTAAATAAAAACGATAAAAATCATATAGGCTCTATTTTGACGGTCTCGTAAAAAGCCAAAAAACACCCTTTTTTGTCATTCCGGCGAAAGCCGGAATCCAGCAAATTCAATGGCTTCTGGATGCCGGATCAAGTCCGGCATGACGGTTTTAGGACTTTTTACATGGGCATTAGATGTGTTTTTAATCATTGATTTCCTTGGTCTTGTAGAACCTTATCCCGAGCCATTCTTCCATGCAATAGCCGAGCTGCCATTCACTTGTCGTCAGATAGGCCCTCGATCCTTCGGCATCCATTGCAATGTTGGCGCTGTTTTGCTCCTCAAAATCCCGCATCTTTTTAGGGTCGTCGCATTGGACCCACCGGGCAACATTATAATCAACCTGTTCGTAAGCAGCATCAACACCATATTCAGACTTGAGGCGTTCCATGGTGATGTCAAACTGCAGCATTCCCATGGCGCCCAGGATATAGTCTCTTGCGACAAGCGGTCTGAAAACCTGAACAACCCCTTCTTCTGCGAGCTGGACCAGTCCTTTTTGAAGATGCTTGGTTTTCATGGGATTCTTGAGAATTACCTTTTTGAAAAATTCAGGCGCAAAATTGGGAATTCCGCAGAATTGCAAGGGTTCCTTTTCTGAAAATGTGTCCCCTATCTTTATGGTGCCATGGTTATGAATGCCGATGATGTCGCCGGGATAGGCTTCTGATACGTTTTCACGCTCATTTGCCATAAAGATGGTGGCGTTTGAGAATATAACATCTTTTCCGATTCGGTGGTGAAAGGCCTTCATTCCTCTGGTAAATTTTCCCGAGCAGATCCTTATAAATGCGATTCGGTCCCTGTGGGCCGGATTCATATTGGCCTGGATCTTAAATACAAAACCGGAGAAGGGCTCCTCGTAGGGGGAGACTTCCCGCGTAACAGCAGCCATGGGACCCGGAGACGGCGCCATTTCCACAAATGCGTCCAGCATTTCCTTTACACCGAAATTATTGATTGCGCTCCCGAAAAAAACAGGTGTTTGGTTGCCTTTTAAATAATGGTCGAGTTCAAAAGGATTGGCAGCCCCTTCGATCAATTCAATGTCCTCTCTTAACTCATTTGCCTGGCTGCCGAGAATCTTGTCGAGTGTTGGGTCGGAAAGGTCGTTTATCACAATGCTTGCCCTGCTCCTTGTTTCCTGGCCGGACATAAAAAGGTAAAGCTCTTTTTTATAAAGATTGTAGACCCCTTTGAATCTTTTTCCCATGCCAACGGGCCATGATAGCGGTGTGCACTCGATCTGAAGTTTGTTTTCGATATCATCAAGAATATCAAGGGGCGCCATGCCCTCCCGGTCCAGCTTGTTGATAAAGGTAATGATGGGCGTGTTGCGCATGCGGCAGACTTCCATCAGTTTCTCGGTCTGGGGCTCAACCCCTTTGGCGCTGTCGATGATCATCAGGGCGCTGTCGACCGCTGTAAGCACCCGGTAGGTATCCTCAGAAAAGTCCTGATGCCCGGGTGTGTCCAGAAGATTGATCTCAAAGCCGTTGTAATTGAATTTCATCACCGATGTGGTGACGGATATGCCCCTTTCCTTTTCGATGGCCATCCAGTCGCTGGTGGCATATCTTTGGGCCTTGCGGGCCTTTACGGCCCCTGCCTGCTGAATGGCGCCGCCGTAAAGAAGCAGCTTTTCGGTTAATGTGGTCTTGCCCGCGTCCGGGTGGCTTATAATTCCAAACGTCCGGCGCCTGTCGATCTCTTTTTTGTTATTGTTCATTATATATTCAGCCCGCATTTCTCATGAAGAATTTATTTTGTTGATGATACCGCTCGTAAAATTCCGACGGAACAAAATGGCTAAGCAAGGTGAAGAATATAATCATTGAAATTAGTATTACAACCTGAGCCGGTTTCACATGTGATACGGGGCGTTCGTGCAGAAAAACGGGTGTCAAAGCTTGAATTGTGAATTATGGACTTTCGGGGCGTCCTTTATTTTCAAGCACAGAAAGCGAAATGACATAACAATGGGGTCAACCAGACCGAAAACAGCTCGGCGGTTTTTCCAAGGGCATGCCCCGCTTAATGCTCTGTACATTTTTAAGGTTGGTTGCCTCGCCTGTTTGCGGTTGACATTTCGATCAAAAGATATGATATCATCAATCCAAGTTCTTAGGGTTGAATTTGCGCTTTCTGTTTCCATTTTAAAAGAGCTGCCAACTTAAATATAGGAGAAAATCAATGAGGCAAATCACTATCAGATGGTTTGTTTATGCTGTTTTATCCGGTGTTTTTATTATTGCCTGTGCAGGCACCAAGCTAACCCATACATGGGTGGATAAATCCCGTCGTGGAAAGCCTGTATCGGACATTATGGTAATTGGGGTAACGTACAAAGAGAAAGAGAAGGTTCGGCGATCTTTTGAAGATAGGTTTGTTGCACAGCTAAGGGCAGCTGGAGTTGAGGCCATATCGAGTGGGGATGCCATTTCTATTCCTTCAAATCTGATGTTGGAAAAAGATGAGATATTGAGAGCCGTCAATAAATTTAATAATGATGCAGTGATCATTACGCATGTGGTCGGAAAGGAAGAAAAGGAAGTCTATACCCCTCCCTCTCGACGTTACAGAGGATTTTACGGCCACTATGGTCGGGCTTATAGCTATACCCATAGTCCGGGCTATTCCAGCACTAATACCTTTTTTCGTTTGGCAACGAATCTTTACGATGTTAAAACCGAAAAACTTATATGGTCCGGGAAATCAGAAACATTGAATCCAGACTCAACCAAGCAAATGATTGATGATGTTATTAAAGTGGTGATTAAAGATTTACAAAAAAATAATCTTCTCCCACAGAAATAAATATGCATAGAGCAGCTTTAATACAAGGCACATAACTGCAATTAAACACACGTATCATGTCCAAAAAAATCGTGTGATATCCTTTTTCAATAAGGGCAAATTCGTTTCACAGGGTTTGCCCTTTGATTTTTATGATATATGCAATGAAAAAGAATTGGCTTCAGATTGTGCGTATGGTAAGATAACACATTGTCTGAGTATGGATCTAAAAGACCACAGGCCACGATGTTGGTTTCAAAATTAAAGGAAAAAAGGGAGGACCTAATGCTTTTAGGATTTAATGGAAGTCCAAAACCTGATAGTAATTTGCGAAGGATAATTGAGATGATGTTAAAAGAATCAGGTAAGGACTATCGGATATATGATTTGGCACAAATGGACATTAAGCCATGTGTGGGATGTGTCAAGTGTGCCAAGAACAATCGGTGTGTAATGAAAGACGATATGTTTCCTTTGGATGATGAAATCGTGGAATCAGATGCTATTGTTGTTGGAGCGGTAGTATATTTTAGAAAAGCAAATGGGTTTACCCATAATTTTCTTGAAAGATTTTTCCCTTTGCGCCATGTAAATCCTCAGACCATGGGAAAACCCGCTGTGTCAGTAGCTGTAGGAGGTAATGAAGCCGAGATCGTGTCTGATGAAATTAGCTATCACTTAAATAGTTATTTTAATTTTGAAATAGTGGATAAATTCTTCTACAATACGATGACCCCTCCATGCTTTATATGTGGCTTTGGGACAACTTGCCAATATGGTGGCCCAGCACGTTGGATGTCTCCGGAGGAGTTTGAAAATTTTACTGAAGTTACACCTGATATGTTTCAAAAATTTGAGGCAGATCACATGATCGTAAAGAGAGTAAAGGAAATAGGTAGACGACTGGGTAGTTTATAACTTTATATTGACCTGATGCTTGATAACTCTGCCTTTCCCTGCCGGTAAGAAATACTTAGAACTTATAAAGGAGGAGAATAAAATGACAAAGAAACTGAAAAAGGATCTGCAGGCCATGTCAAAAGCTCTCAATGAGTTAGTTCAGAAGGTCGAAAAGATGCAGCAACAGATTGACAAGAAGACCCATCCCGCAAAGAAACCAAAAGCTCAAGCTGCTAAGGCAAAAGCTGTGAAGAAAGCTCCTATAAAGAAAGTTGCTGCAAAGAAGGCAGCACCTAAAAAGGCTACATCCAAGAAAGTTGCACCGGCAACTACAGCTGATACAGTCCTTGCAATTATCAAGAGGTCAAAGAAAGGTGTTGGTACGGCAGCTCTTATGGAAAAGACGGGCTACAACCAAAAGAAAATATATAATCTGGTTTACAAATTAAGAAAGCAGGGAAAGATTAAAAGTGTTGGCAACGGTGTTTATTTAAAAGCATAATTTTGATCCCTTCAGTACAAATCTTTGATTAAAAAGGAGCAGGGGTTTGGAGTTTAAAGAAAGAAGAAAACATCCAAGAGTCGAAATCAACAACCTCATATCTTACATTTGTATAGATGATAGTGGTAATAAAACAAAGGAAGGGAGAGGAAAGGCTATAAATATAAGTCAAGGTGGAATCCTCATAGAAACGAACGACTCATTTGAATGGCAAGATACCCTACAACTGGCCATTGAAATTGAAGATGAATTAGTTAGCATCAAGGCTAAAGTCATTTATTGCAATGCAGACGATTTCGGGAAGTTTCGAGCTGGAATCCAGTTCCTTGAAACCAATGAAAAAATCCTATCATTTGCGATAAACCTGTTAAAAACTTATAGTGAATTATTAGGAATTAAATAATCCACCAACTCTAATTTCGCCATCGGTTCCAACCTGAGTATAATAATCTGCCCTTTGGGCATTAAATTATCGAATCAACGACTTAACCATTTAACCCTGAAACTTCATAAAGATTTTTGATGCGACATGACCCGTGAATTGACAAAAGAGAAACAGATATTGGACCTCACCGCCATAACGATTCTCGTTGTGCTGTGTGTGAGCTGGGGGTTGCAGCAGGTCGCCATCAAGGTCGCCAATAGCGGGGTGTCGCCGCTTTTTCAATCCGCTATTCGTTCCGTGGGCGCAACCGTTTTGGTCTGGATCTGGATGGCCGCGCGCCGGGAATCGATGCTGGAGCGAGACGGCACCCTGTGGTGGGGCATCGCGGCGGGTCTTCTATTTTCCGGAGAGTTCATTCTGATCTACTGGGGCCTGGAATTTACCCATGCGTCGCGCGCGGTCATCTTTCTCTATATGTCGCCGTTCGTTGTGGCCCTGGGTGCGCAGCTCTTTGTTCCGGGCGAACATCTAAGGGTGATCCAGGTCCTGGGTCTGTGCTGTGCCTTTGCCGGTATCATCGTGGCGTTCAGGGAGTCGCTGAGCTACCCCACGTATCGAATGCTGATCGGTGACACCATGCTGGCGGGGGCGGCGGTGTTCTGGGGGGCGACCACGGTTCTGATCAAGGCCAGTCCTTTGGCCCGGATCAAGCCCAGTAAAACGCTGATGTACCAGCTTGCCGTCTCCGCTGTGGTCCTGCCGCTGGGGTCTCTGGCAAAGCGTGAACCCGGTATTTTCCAGATGACACCCCTGATTGCCGGCAGCCTCGTTTACCAGACGATTTGGGTCGCGTTCATTACGTACCTCGCATGGTTCTGGCTCATTCGCCACTACCCCCCCTCGCGCCTTGCCTCGTTTACCTTTCTCACGCCGCTTTTCGGCGTGATCGCAGGGGGGCTGCTGCTGAACGAGCCG
>JAUVTO010000005.1 GCA_030601485.1 Desulfobacterales bacterium
GATGTTATCGTAATGCATTGCCTGCCGGCGCACAGGGGAGAAGAGATTAGCGAAAATGTGCTGGAAGGTCCGAAATCCGTTGTCTGGGATCAAGCGGAAAACAAACTCCACATGCATAAGGCAATCCTTGATGTTTTATTAAAACAAAAAATCTGAATTTAGTTTCTGGGCTTTGGTATTTCTTTTAAATTTGGAATTTGGAGCTTGTAGTTTGGAATTTATTTTAGATTTGATGCTTGTGATTTGTTATTTCTCTCTGAGCCGTAGGCCGGCTTGTCCGGTTTAGGTTTTAGGTAATTATATAGAATTGAACCTACCAGTTAACAACTTTACGAGGTGTGTACTTATAACAGGAGAAACAAATGGCTGAAACTGACAAGGATGATCTTATCAGCATTATTGATGAAGACGAGAAGGATGCAAACTTTCCCGACATACTTCCTTTATTGTCTGTAAGAGATGTTGTTATTTTTAATGACATGCTTCTCCCACTTTTTGTCGGACGAAAAAAATCGGTTCGCGCTGTGGAAGAAGCAGTGTCAAAAGACGGTTTTTTGTTAATCGTGACGCAAAAGGATCCAGGTATTGAGAACCCAAAGCCGGATCAAATTTTTAGCGTCGGAACTGTGAGCCGGATTTTGAGAATTCTGAAACTTCCGGATGGTAGCATTAAAGCTCTTGTTCAGGGTATTTCCAAGGCAAGGATTGTTAAATACGTTTTAAAAAGATCTTTATATCGTGTAAAAATTGAAACTATTGTTGAGCCCCCGATTAAGAAAATTAGTCTTAAGATTGAAGCCCTGATGCGAAATATACGGGAGCACTCCGAAAAGATTCTGGATTTGCGTGGTGAAATGACCAGTGATGTCAGTGCGGTTTTAGAAAGTATCGAAGATCCGGGAAAGCTTGCGGATCTTGTGGCATCAAATCTTAGATTGAAAATTGATGAATCCCAGGTTTTGCTTGAACTGATCGATCCTGTTAAACGTCTCAAGAAAGTCAACGACTTGCTTGCACGGGAAGTGGAACTGTCATCGATGCAGGCTAAGATTCAGTCTGATGTAAGGGATGAAATTTCAAAAAATCAGCGAGATTATTTTTTAAGAGAGCAGGTTAGGGTGATTCATAGGGAACTCGGTGAAAGTGATGAAAAAGTAGAGGAAATAAAGGATTACAAAAAAAAGATAAAAAGCGCCAGGATGTCAAAAGCAGCGAATAAAGAAGCGCTAAAGCAGTTGAAACGCCTGGAAAAAATGTACACTGACTCTGCCGAAGCTTCGGTTGTTCGAACATATCTGGACTGGATGGTCGATATGCCCTGGAGTAAAACGACCAAAGATGTAATCGATATCAAGCAAGCCAAAAAGGTTCTCGATAAGGACCATTTTGCCCTGAACAAGGTAAAAGATCGCATATTGGAATATTTAAGTGTGCGCAAGCTTAACCCCAAAATGAAAGGGCCGATTCTCTGTTTTGTAGGACCGCCGGGGGTGGGAAAGACTTCTCTGGGGCAGGCCATAGCACGGGCGATGAAACGAAAATTTATCCGCATTTCTTTGGGAGGCATCCGTGATGAAGCTGAAATCAGAGGCCATCGCCGAACCTATATCGGTGCTTTGCCCGGACGCATATTACAGGGTTTAAAACAGTGTGGGACAAACAATCCTGTTTTCATGATGGACGAGATTGACAAGCTCGGCTCTGATTTTCGCGGTGATCCTTCATCCGCTCTTCTAGAGGCCCTTGATCCTGAGCAAAACGTAGCTTTCAGTGATCATTACCTTAATTTGCCTTTTAACCTTTCCAAAGTTATGTTTATTCTTACGGCAAACCTGACCGACACTATTCCGTCAGCGCTTCTTGACAGGATGGAGGTTATTACACTTCCCGGATATACGGAAGAAGAAAAAAAGACGATTGCTCAAAGGCACCTTATTCCGCGTCAGATAAAGGAAAATGGTTTAAAAGCAAGAAATATATCCATAAGTTCGGGGGCATTGCATCAGATTATAACAGAATTTACTTCCGAAGCCGGCTTAAGGAACCTTGAACGTGAAATAGGGTCTCTTTTCCGCAAGGTGGCTCGTAAAATTGCCGAAGGAGAAAAAGGACATTTTCGTATCACAAAAAACAACCTGCAACGCTACCTTGGCGTCGCGAAATATTATCCCGAAATGGATCAGGAGAGTAGCCAGGTCGGTTTATCCACCGGCCTGGCCTGGACCCAGGCCGGTGGTGATGTTCTATATGTAGAGGCGTCTTTAATCGGCGGAAAGGGAGAGCTAATCATAACCGGTCAAATCGGAGATGTGATGCAAGAGTCCGCCCGGGCGGCCTTCAGTTATGCCCGGGCAAGCCTTTCTTTGCTGGGCGTTAAGGAAAATGTTTTTGAAAACAAGGATATTCATATTCATGTTCCGGCGGGTGCAATACCCAAAGACGGGCCTTCCGCCGGTATTGCAATGGCTACAGCACTTATTTCTGTTTTAGTGAACAAACCGGTAAATAAAGATATTGCCATGACCGGTGAAATTACTCTCAGGGGAAGGGTCCTTCCGATAGGGGGGTTGAAGGAAAAAGCATTGGGTGCTTTAAGAGGCGGGATTCGTACAATTATTATTCCCGAAAAGAACAAAAAAGATTTGGTAGAGATTCCCTTGCACATAAAGCGTAAAATTAAGTTTGTTCCTGTAAAAAACATGGATAAAGTTCTTTCCCTTGCCATTGAAGGAAATGTTTTAGGGAATGGATGATATGAAAATACTCGCCGTTGATACGACTACAAGGAGCTGTAGCGTTTCGGTGGTCCAAGGAAAATCCTTGTTGGCAGAAATAACAACTGTCAGGAAGCAGACCCATTCCAAGCATTTAATGGAGATGATAAACAGAGCCATGGGTTTGTCGGGTCTGGCCCTCTCAGAACTGGATGGTTTTGCCGTTACAAGGGGACCTGGAACTTTTACCGGCCTGCGTATTGGAATAAGTTCGGTCAAGGGTCTTTCAGCGGCATCGGGAAAACCGGTTGTGGGGGTTTCAAGTCTTGATGCGCTTGCCATGCAGGCGTCTTTATTTCCATATCTTATCTGCCCGCTTATAGATGCGCGCAGAGGGGAAGTTTATTTTTCACGATACCGGTTTCGAAACGGCCGTTTAAAAAAGGAGGCTGAGGAGCAAGTTTTTCCCCCTGAGAAAGCTGTATTTGACCTTGACGAAGCATGCTTATTTATCGGCGACGGTGCGTTGCTTTATCAAAAGACGATATTAAATAAAATAGGCAAATCAGCTTTTTTTGCATCTTCTTTTCAAAATACGATTCGGGCGTCAACGGTGGCCTATCTTAGCATGAATAGGTTTAAAAATGACGATACGGATGATGTGGGCATGTTTGTGCCGCATTATATCCGAAGATCCGATGCAGAGCTAAACTTGATGCCTTCGTAAAAAGTCTTTAATTTGTCACGGTTATTATTGACAATTTTTATTTATTTTTGATATATAATAAAGTTTATGTCACCCCGCCTGCTATTGTAAAGCACATGCGGGCAGGTCACAACTGGAATGTTGGAATACTGAAATGATGGAGTAATGGGTTTTTCCATTATTTTTACCCCGTGAAACTTTTTTCTATTTCACGGGGGCCATATGTGAGGCAATTTGATGAGTGATTTTTCTTGGTCCGATCCGTCGAACCATACAGCCTTTCCTGTGGCGCGTGCAGGGTATCGTTTTATATTTACCTCTGTAATTATCACGGCTGTTTTTGCCCTTTTGGAAATGAACGTTCCGGCGTTGATCTGTCTTGCCGTTACTTTTTGCATCTGTTGTTTTTTCAGGGACCCGGACCGTGTTATACCGAATTATCCCGGTGCGGTGGTTTCACCGGCCGACGGCAAGGTTGTTTTTGCAGGTCCGGTGGATAACAGTCGGTTTGTTGAGGGTCCGTGTATAAAAATCAGTATTTTCATGTCAATTTTTAATGTTCATGTAAATCGCATTCCCCATGAAGGGAGAGTAAAAGCGGTTAATTATTACCCAGGGAAATTTTTCTCCGCCAATCTGAATAAGGCTTCAACGCATAACGAACACAATGCCATATTTGTTGAAACTGAAGACGGAAAAAATATTTGCACGGTTCAGATTGCAGGTCTGATTGCAAGGCGTATTATCTGTAAAGTACAGGAAGGCGACGATGTTGCCCGTGGGCATCGTTTTGGGTTAATATGTTTTGGATCACGTCTCGATGTTTATCTTCCGCCCGACACAACGTTAAATGTGTCTGTTGGGAATAAGGTAAAGGCCGGAACATCTATTTTAGGAGATTTGATATGAAAAAAACAAGAGGAATTAAAAAAGAAAGATCGCGTCGCGGAATTTATATTCTACCCAACATATTTACATCGCTCAATCTTTTTTGTGGTTTCTATGCGGTTATCGCTTCCATAGACGGCAAATTTATTGCTGCTTCCATAGCTATTATTATTGGCGTTTTGTTTGATATTATGGATGGTAAAATTGCAAGAGCTACGAATACCACCAGTAAATTCGGCATTGAATACGATTCTCTGGCAGATCTTATATCTTTTGGTCTTGCACCGGGTCTAATGATATATTTATGGGCGCTTAGACCACTTGGAAGAATTGGCTGGCTGGCTGCATTCCTTTTCATGGCTTGTGGCGCTTTACGACTGGCCCGGTTTAACTCGCAGATTGGTATTGTAAACAGCGATCACTTTGTTGGCCTTCCGATTCCAGCCGCAGCAGGTATGTCGGCAACAACTGTTTTGTTTTGTCACAAATTTATCATAATGGGGAAAATGAATCCCATATTCATTCTGGTTTTGCTTTATATGCTTTCCTTTTTAATGGTAAGTACTATAAAATACAACAGTTTTAAAAAACCGGAACTATTTAAAAAGATGAATTTAAATGTTCTGGTTGCAGTGATATTAGTGTTGATTTTTATTGCCGCCCAGCCATCCATTGCCCTGTTCCTTTTAGGGCTTATTTATGTTATTTCTGGTCCTTTCTTTGCACTTAAACATCATGGAAAAATAAAACGAAAAACGACCGGAACTGTTGAATTTTAAGAACACCGTTCGAGTTCTGCTTAAATGCCCAATAATGTATAAATCAGGATATCGGTATTGTAGAAGTACAATAATTAATATCAGCGAATTGGAAAATTACTATGTCAAAAGAATATAATATCTCGGTAATTCCCGGTGATGGCACCGGACCGGAAGTTGTTGCGGAGGGAATCAAAGTCCTTGAAACCGTGGCAGGTAAATTCGATTTCAACCTGAATTTTAACGAGTACAATTTAGGCGGCGAACATTTTAAAGCAACGGGAGAGATATTGCCGGATAACATACTTGAAACACTGTCGAAGTCAGATGCGATATATCTTGGTGCGATCGGTCACCCTGATGTGAAACCCGGTATTCTCGAAAAAGGTATTCTGTTGAAGCTAAGGTTTTATTTTGACCAGTATATCAATTTGAGACCTGTTAAACTGTATGAAGGCGTGGATACGCCTTTGAAGGAAAAGGGGCCTGACGATATAGATTTTGTCGTTGTCAGAGAGAATACCGAAGGCCTTTATGCCGGAGCAGGAGGCTGTTTAAAACGGGGCACTTTCGATGAAGTTGCAATACAGGAATCGATTAATACCCGAAAAGGTGTGGAACGGTGTATCAGATATGCTTTTGAATATTGCAGAAAAAGAAACAAGAGAAAAAAGCTGACCCTTTGTGGCAAGACCAATGTGCTGACATTTGCATTTGATTTATGGGATCGAGCTTTCAATGAGGTTGCTAAAGAGTATCCTGATATTGAAACAGATTATGCTCATGTTGATGCCATCTGTATGTGGATGGTGAAAAACCCGGAGTGGTTCGATGTTATTGTCACAGATAACATGTTTGGAGATATTATAACCGATCTGGCTGCAATGATCCAGGGAGGAATGGGAATCGCTGCAGGGGCAAACATTAATCCTGAAGGGCTTTCAATGTTCGAGCCTATCGGTGGATCAGCACCCAAATATACTGGCAAGAATACCATTAACCCCATTGCTGCCATTTCAGCGGCCCAGCTTATGCTCGAGACCATAGGAGAACCAAAGGCCGCCTCCTGGATAGAGGAAGGGGTTATTAAGGTACTGCGTGATGATCTCAAAGATGTTGGTGCTGGAAAAATGGGTTTCAGCACGCAAGAAGTCGGAAATCTTGTGGCAGAGTATATTAAAGGAAAGGAAAAAAGTTAGCGCATTGAAAATAGTGATGACGGAAAAAAAATTTAATGTTGCCGTTGCAGGGGCAACAGGTGCTGTCGGGAATCAGATGATATCATGTCTTGAGGAGAGAAATTTCCCGATAAATTCTATTAAATTATTGGCATCAAGCCGTTCTGTGGGGCGGAAGATTGTTTATAGGGGGAATTCGATTGCCGTTGAGGAATTGAAAGAAAATTCTTTCAAGGGCATAGATATTGCCCTTTTTTCAGCGGGTGGCGGAATCAGCGAAAAATTTGCACCTTTAGCAGCAAAAGACGGATGTGTGGTTATAGATAATTCAAGTGCTTGGCGGATGGACCCGGATGTTCCGCTGGTAGTTCCGGAAGTAAATCCTCATGCAGTAGCACAATACACAAACAAAGGAATCATCGCGAACCCGAACTGCTCAACCATTCAGATGGTTGTGGCGCTATATCCGTTGCATCAAAAATATGGCATAAAACGGATTGTGGTTTCCACATATCAGGCGGTCTCCGGGACCGGTAAAAAAGCGGTTGAAGAACTCGATTCCCAAACACGGGCCATTCTTAATTCCAAAAATTATGAAAGTAAGGTTTATCCTCATACCATAGCGTTTAACTGTCTACCGCATATCGATGTGTTTCTGGAGAACGGTTATACCAGGGAAGAAACAAAGATGGTCTATGAGACACAGAAAATCCTCGAGGATGATACCATAGGAATAACAGCGACAACCGTCCGTGTTCCGGTATTTTACGGGCATTCGGAATCGATCAATATTGAGGCTAAAAAAAATATTTCCGCTCAAGAGGTAAAATCTGTTCTTAAAAAAACACCCGGTGTTAAAGTTGTTGATGATCCGAAAAACAACGTTTATCCGCTTGCTATTGATGCTGCCGGACAGGACTTGACGCTGGTGGGTCGCATTCGTGATGATGAGTCGATTGAAAACGGCATCAATATGTGGGTTGTAGCTGACAACATCAGAAAGGGTGCCGCAACCAATGCGGTTCAGATAGCGGAAATTCTGGCAAAAGAGTACTTATGAGATTGGAACAAGTGCCAATTACAAAAGAGGGTTATGAGGCTCTTAAAAAAGAGCTGGAATATCTAAAAAAAGTTGAACGGCCAAAGAATATCAAGGCGATTGAAGAGGCTCGCGGCCATGGGGATTTAACGGAAAATGCCGAGTTTGAAGCTGCCAAAGATCGACAGGCATTTATTGATGGTAGGTTAAGTGATTTAGAATATAAACTGTCCCGGGCAGATATAATTGATTCCGGGACACTTCCAAATGATCGTGCTGTATTTGCCAGTTCCGTGGTACTTGAAAACATAGAGACCGGCGAAGAGGTTAAATATCAGCTTGTGGGACCGGATGAAGCGAATATCGAAAAAGGACGTATTTCTGTCCATTCGCCGCTTGGGAGAGCGATCATCGGGAAAAAACCCGGAGACGAGATAATTCTCCAGGCTCCGGGCGGGAAAAGGTTTTATGAATTCGTAGAAATTCTGTAGTGTAAAATAATAGATATTAACGGAGGATTTTGTGGCACGTATTACAATAGAGGATTGCCTGAAACGGGTGAAAAATCGTTTTTTACTTGTCAATATGGTGGCCAAGCGTGTAAGACAGATCCGTGAGGGATCGGAATACCTTGTAAGTTCACCTAAAAATGAAGATATTGTTGTTTCAATGCGCGAGATCGCTGCCGGAAAAATTACTATCAAAGAAGATAAAGAGGAAAATCAGTAAAGGGACCCATACATATCTTTTGTCGAAAAGTAATAATACATACAAGGTGATTAACAGGGATGTGGGCAAAGCTCTGCACCGGTATGATATGATATCCGACGGGGATAGAATTTTAGTGGCACTTTCAGGCGGTAAGGACAGCTTGACACTGATGTGGGTTTTAAGTGAGCGCCTGCCCCGTATCCCCATAAATTATAAACTATTTGCCGTGTATATTGATCCGGGATTTGAGAACGGGTATAGTAAATCTTTTTCGGAATATTGTGGAAAAACCGGTTTTGAACTAAGGGTTGAACATACCGATTATGGCATTTTAGCACATAGCTCCCAGAATAGGGAAAATCCATGCTTTTTATGTTCCCGGTTGCGAAGAAAACGACTTTTTGAAATTGCGGATGAGCTTGAATGTAATAAACTGGCCTTCGGTCATAATAAGGATGATATCATCGAAACCCTGTTTTTGAATATATGCTATGCTGGAGAGATAAGTACTATGGTTCCCTCCCAGTCTTTTTTCCAGGAAAGGTTCACATTAATAAGACCCCTATCCTTTGTTGACGAGGATGTTATAAGACGTTTTGCAAGAGAAAAGGGTTACCCGATTTTCGTTAATTCATGCCCAACCTCAAAAGTTTCGAAGCGACAGGAGATAAAAACGTTTTTAAAGCAGCTTTACAGAAGCAACAGGAAAGTAAAGGGGAATATTTTCAAAGCAATGAGTCATGTAAAAAAAGAATATTTGCTCATATGAAAGATATTCAGAATCAGCACGATAATCGCAACATACCTATCGAAAAGGTCGGCATAAAGGATCTTAAATATCCCATAACCGTACTGGACCGGAAAAACAGGATTCAACACACGGTAGCTTCCATATGCATGTATGTTGATTTGCCCCATGAATACAAGGGGACCCATATGAGCCGATTTGTGGAAATACTACACATGTTCCACCCGGAGGTTGCACTAAAAAAAATTTCCGGAATCCTTGAGGAGATGAAAAAATATTTAAATGCAGAATCGGCAAATATTGAAGTAACGTTTCCCTATTTTATTAAGAAAGAATCTCCGGTCAGTAAAACTGTGGGTTTGATGGACTATTCATGCAGTATTTTAGGGTCAAGTAATTCGGAGGGTAAAACCGACATTGAACTCGTCGTTCTTGTTCCCATCTCTTCCGTTTGTCCCTGTTCGAAGGAGATCAGTGATGTAGGCGCTCATAATCAGCGCGGAAATGTCCGGTTAAGCACACGATTTAAAAAATTTATCTGGATCGAAGATATGATCGAACTGGTGGAAAAATCCGCTTCATGCGAAGTATATTCCATCCTGAAACGGGCTGATGAGAAGCATGTGACTGAAAAGGGGTATGCGAACCCGAAGTTTGTGGAGGATATTGTACGGGATATCGCTGCAAAATTGAAAAAGGACAGCAATATCACCTGGTTTTCCGTGAGTGCTGAAAATTTCGAATCAATTCACAACCACAGTGCTTATGCCTCTATTACAAACGGGCAACGTCCACGTCTTTAATCCAGGTCATGCAAAAGTATATCCATGATCGGTTTCATCGACTTTCCCGGAGTATTTAGCAACACCACAAAACAATACAACTCTCCTTTAGCATTTTCAACATAACCGGCCCTTGTATTGATGCCCTTAAGGGTCCCGGTCTTGTAAAACGCTTTGCCCCGCCGGCGCATAAGAGAATGGTACGGTTCAAATACTTTAAGGATTTTGTAAAGGTTTTTTGCTGAAATCCGGTTTCTTCGTGATATTCCGGAACCCTCCACAACGGTGACGTTATCGATCTCGAGATTGTTCTTTGCGTAAGTTAATGCTGCGCGAATACCTTTGTCCAGGGTTCCGGGAGGACCGTAAACCTTTGCCCCTGCAGCAATAAGCAACTGGTTGGCGATAAAATTATTGGAATATTCAAGAAGCTTTGATAGGACCTGTGTAAATGAGAACCTGGAAAGGTATTTAAAAATGAGTTTGTCGCATTTTTCAACCCGTCCTATCCGGATTCTTCCGTTTGATTTTATCTCTTTTTTTTTCAGGAAGTATAAAAAAAGATGGCCGGCATAGAGTGTAATTTCATTTTTTTTGGGGGAAATTATAATCCTTCCCCGGTCCATGGCAGATTCAGTTATTCTTGGCAGTATAAACGGCAAAAGAGGGGTCTGGGTTTCGGCACTGACATAGGCTCCATTTTTGTCTCGTCTGAAGTTAACCGTGTTAAAATTGACACATAAAGCTCCGTTAGGTGCATCGTAGGGTTCGCAAGAAGATGCAACTCCGGGAATTAAGACAGGGGCCTTGAAATATGAATCATCCAATATCAGATCGTTAATATTTTTTGATATAGTGTCAAGCCTGGGGGTGAGATTGCTAACGATTTCCATCAATGTTTCCGAAATGAGAAGGGGATCACCATATCCTTTTATTTTGAGATTAGAATTTTGATCCTGGTAGAACTCTGTTGCAAATCTGTATTCCGGGCCAAGATAATGGAGAGCTACAAGGGCGGTAAAAATTTTCAGGATAGAGGCTGGAACAAGTTGACTATCGGCATTTTTTGAAAAAACAATCCGACCTTGCGGGTTTGCAACCAGAATTGCGTCATGATTCCCCACAAGATTTTTTAAATCATGGAGCTGTTGGGCGTAAAGATTTTTTGTCCATAAGGATTGAAACAAACAAAAAAGAATCAGGAGAAGAAGTATAGAAAATTTGAAAAGGTTACCGGTTTTTTCTGTGAAATGCATGGGCTGATTGTTTTTTGCTATCACTGATTTCTCATGATATTATAATGTTATTATAAAAAACATAAAGTTTATTATGAGAAATTCGGTCTATTTGCTTTCCACAATGAGCGTTACCGGCCCGTCATTGATCAAAGATACCTCCATCATGGCTCGGAACCGGCCGGTTTTTACAGAAACACCTTTTTCCCGGACCTGATCGATAAATCGTTCATACAGTTTAACCGCCTGGTCCTGCCCGGCGGCATGGACAAACGACGGTCGCCGGCCTTTTTTACAGTTGCCCAGCAAGGTAAATTGGGAGACAATCAGCATTTGCCCACCGGTTGCGAGTAAAGATCGGTTCAGCTTACTGTTTTCATCTTCAAAGATTCTCAAGTTTACAATTTTGTCCGCAAGGTAATCGGTATCATCGGATTTGTCTGTTTTTGCAACACCTAAAAATACCAAAAGCCCGCCGGCAATTTCACTGACAACCCTGCCGTCTATGGTTACAGAACTTGACTTTACTCTTTGTACTACTGCACGCATAATCACATGTTTCGGAACTTCTACAACATACTGTAAATAAAAATAGCTTTTGAGGCATGCTCTTTTTGCCTCATATAACGACATTTTTTTATTTATATTAAACTAAACTACAAATGTCCAACGCTTGTTTTAACTATAAATATATGAGGGGTCGGGTAGAGGTTGAATTTAAAAAACTCCCAGCCCCTCAAATAAATAGTAATGAATAATAAAACAGTATTATCTTGTTGATATATATGAGATAAAAACAGCTTGAATGTCTTGAATTAATAATGCATACTATTACACAAGGTTGCACGGTTTAAAAAAGCATCATCCATGAAGCGATTCAACAAAAAAACTTCCCGATTCCTGAACTAAATATATTTCAAAAGGAATGAATCGTATGAAAAAGATGGCGGGAGAATGGCCGACGGTGGAAAAACATCTTAATATTGTATTAGAAAAAATATCAGAAGGCGTTATAGAAATTACTTCTGATGGAAGAATCATTTATGCGAATGCAACGGCTCTTTCCTTTTTTAATATTTCTGAGGAAAAGCTGTTGGGTTCCAATTTAGCCGAACTGTTTGCCGGAGATGACTGTCAAAGGGTGCTTAGACTTCTGAGTGAAACAGATAAACAACCAATAACCCTGAAAAGCGATTCTTCTCTGAGTCTGAACGAGTATCGGGTTAAGTTAAAAATTCTGTCTATAAATAATGACGGGCTTACACACCTCATTATTCTTAATGATGTAACAGAGCAAGAACGGACAGAGGAGATGTTGCGGTTACGTGAGCTTGAACTGAAATTGTACAACCAGGCAAGCCAGGCGCTTAATTCAAGCCTGAATCTGGATCAGGTCCTCGTCACGGTTCTGGAAGAGGTTCGTCGGTTGATGGATATTGTGGGGAGCTCTATATGGTTAACTGATGCAGAGACCGGCGATCTGGTATGCCGGCAAGCAACCGGTTCTTACGGAAAAACCTTGCGCGGCTGGCGCCTGGCAACTGGTGAAGGCCTGGCCGGCTGGGTGGCCGTCCATGGCGAAAGTTTGATTTCACAAGACACGTATACGGATGAACGTCATTATAAAGAGGTTGACCTCAGTATAGGACGGGATATGCATTCGGTTCTGACTGTTCCGTTACGGATCAAAGGAGATGTGATCGGGGTGGTTCAGGTGGTGGATATGGAGGCCGGGCGCTTCAACGAAACAGACCTGACGTTACTGGACACGCTGGCCGGGTCTGCTGCGATTGCTATTGAAAACGCACGCTTGTATGAAAAAGGACAGAAAGAGATTGCCATCCGTAAAAAGACTGAAGCGGCGCTCCGCGAGAGTGAGAATAGATATCGTACAGTTCTTGAAGCAAATCCGGATTCTGTTATTGTTTATGACATGGAGGGGAGGGTAACCTATTTGAACCCAACATTTACAAGGGTTTTTGGGTGGAGCCTGGAAGAACGTTTGGGTAAAAAAATGGACATTTTTGTACCTGAAGAAGATTGGCCTAAAACCAAGATAATGATAGAAAAGGTGCTGGCTGGAGAATATGTTTCAGGAATTGAAACCCGCCGATACACTAAAACAGGTGATATTATCCCTGTCAGCATCAGTGGTGCCATATATAATGATCGCAACGGGAACCCCGCAGGAAGTGTGGTAAATTTACGAGACATCACTGAGCAGAAAAAGTTAGAAGCTCGGATCCAGCAATCCCAGAAAATGGAGGCAATTGGGACCCTGGCCGGCGGGATAGCCCATGATTATAACAATCTGCTTATGGGTATTATGGGAAACCTATCTCTCATATCTCTTGATCTTGATTCCAGCCATCCATCCTGGACAAAACTTAATAACATCGAAAAATATGTCCAAAGTGGAGCAGATCTTACCAAACAGCTTCTAGGATTCGCCAAAGGAGGGAAATACGAGGTCAAACCGGTTGACATTAATGATCTGCTCGAGAAAAGTTCCGAGATGTTCAGGCGAACCAAAAAGGAAATCAGAATTCATAGAAAATATCAAAAAGAGATCTGGTCTGTAGAGGTCGACCCCAATCAAATTGAACAGGTATTGTTAAATCTCTATGTTAATGCCGGACAGGCTATGCCCGGTGGTGGAGACTTATACCTCCAAACAGAAAATGTCACCCTTAATGATAACTATGTCAGACATTTTTCTGCTGAAAGCGGCAATTATGTTAAGATATCGGTTAAAGATACGGGAGTGGGTATGGATGAAAATACCCTAAAAAGGATATTTGATCCATTTTTTACCACAAAGGACAGGAGCAGGGGAACCGGACTTGGTCTTGCTTCTGCTTACGGCATAATTAAGAATCATGGGGGTATTATCAATGTTCACAGTGCAATAGGACAAGGATCCACATTTGACGTTTATTTGCCTGCGTCATTAAAGAAGGTTGTACAAAAAGAACATTTGAAGCGGGAGGCCTTAAAGGGATCTGAAACGATTCTTCTAATAGATGATGAAGACATTATAATTGATATTGGAGGACAGATTCTGGAAAGATTGGGTTATCGGGCATTAATGGCCAGAAGTGGAAAAGAAGCGATTGAGATCTATCGGGCAAATAAAAATAAAATTAATATCGTCATCCTTGACATGATTATGCCTGGTGTGGGGGGTGGGGAGACCTATGACAGGCTCAAAAAAATAAACCCTGAAATTAAGGTTCTTCTTTCCAGTGGATACAGCATAAATGGACAGGCATCTGAGATAATGAATCGCGGGTGCAACGGCTTTATTCAGAAACCATTTAATGTGGAACAACTGTCCAGGAAAATCAGGGAAATCCTTAGCAAGGATTAATTGTTATTTGACGAAGGAAAAGAATATAATTTGACGTCTCGGAAATTTTTAAACCTCTTATA
The DNA here is from genome assembly GCA_030601485.1 of Desulfobacterales bacterium. Classification (GTDB taxonomy): domain Bacteria; phylum Desulfobacterota; class Desulfobacteria; order Desulfobacterales; family UBA11574; genus S5133MH16. The sequence goes on from JAUVTO010000005.1 coordinate 14,192, forward strand.
AATATAGATAAGTTATTTGCCATAGTCACTTGCCGAGGTATTGGATTGTGAGCCAAGCGAACTAAGGTGTATTCTTGACAAGGACCCGAGACAAAAGTATTCTTAAATAGACTTTGTTACACAATAGAAAAAATTTCATGGAGCAAAATATGGAGAATAGTTCCCCGGTTTCTTTTAAAGGACAGTTTTTAATGGCCATGCCGTTAATGGTTGATCAAAATTTTTATCAAACAGTTACGTGTATTTGCGAATATACTCCGGCAGGGGCTGTGGGAGTTGTTATAAACAGGGTTCATCCTTCACTGTCCGGCAAGGACATTTTTAATGAACTCAAAATAGAGTCTACTTCCGGCGCAGAATCGATTCCAATCCATATTGGCGGACCGGTTCATATGGGTGAAATATTTGTTCTCCATAGACCTCCATTTGGCTGGGAAGGTTGTTTTATGATTACTTCTGCTCTGGCAATGAGCAACACCAGAGATATCTTAGAAGCGGTTGCAATGGGTAGAGGGCCGAAATCTTTTATTATTGCCTTAGGATGTGCAGGCTGGGGTCCGGGACAGTTGGAATCAGAAATAAAGCAAAATGCCTGGCTGACATCTCCTGTTTTTGAAGAAATTATATTTGATTTGCCGATTGAAACAAGATGGGAGGAGGCTATGAGAAAGGTGGGGGTAGATCCAGCCATGCTTTTAGCTACATCAGGGCATGCATAGATAGCTCAATTTTTTTATCGTCAACATTTTTTATAACGCATCATTCCTCTCTGTCTTCAGTTTCGAGCCTTTAGTATATTCTCTGCTGTTATCGTCTTCTTTTTTATTTCATATAATTCACAAGTCTGATTTGTCGTGTTTTTTAATTTGTTTGATATTTTTTATGAAAAAGTCGGACTGACGGCGACAGGGTGGCTTTACTTAAATTAGCAAAACCATCTATTCTATTTTTGTTTTGCTTTGTTTTTTGTTTTCTTTTTTTTAAGACAGACTTTGTCTTTTTTTACGAATGCACAGAGTTTTGGATTATAATATTCTTTGCAATTTAAGGGATTATACAGCGGACACTCAGGATGTTTTTCTGACATAGACTAATTTTTCCTTCATTGTTTATTTTTTATCCTAAAAATAGACCGTTTTTTTACGCCCTTTAGGAATAATTAACCTATAGCATGAAATCTTAAATTTTACAAGTTACTAAAAAGTTAAAAACAAATCGCTTTGACAATTAATTTAATACATTGTAATAAACAGCGCCAACGTCAGAACTGTTTTTTTTATTCATTGTTGCAACTGTTTTATCAAAATATAAAGTTACACTTAAAATGGATACATTTAACTCACTAAAAAAACAACTTTTACAGATAAATCAGGACATCTCGACCCTTTTTTCTGATGCCGGATCCATAACCGGGATGTCTGATCACTCCTTTGCAAATTGGCAAAAAACATGCAGCAGTATTTATAAACAGATGTCGGAACAAATTATTCGCGTTGCTGTTGTGGGTACCATTAAATCCGGTAAGAGCACATTTATAAATTCACTTTTCAAGGGCGATTATCTAAAACGGGGAGCAGGAGTTGTTACATCGATTATTACACGAGTGCGCAGCGGAAAACAGCTTAACGCCAAACTTTTGTTTAAATCCTGGGATGAGGTTAATTCCGAGATAGATCAGGCCCTGGTTCTGTTTCCATCTGCAGACTGGCGTACGGAAAAGAACAGATTCGAAATCAGGCGAAAAGGGGAGCGAATTGATCTTCAGAAGGCGTTATCCTCTCTGGGCACAGAACATTTATTTACCAATTATACCCGCAATCTTAACAGTGTTCTTCTGAGCTCATACATTAAAGGATATGAAAAGGTAAAAGACATGATTTCCTCAGATACTGTGACAAGTGAATATGAGGACAGCAGGTTTACAGAACACTGGGCTTTTGTGGGTGATGGATCTATGGCGGTCTATCTCAGGGATATTCAACTGGAAATCGATTCAGGAAACATTGACTCCAACATCGAAATTGCCGACTGCCAGGGAAGCGACTCCCCCAATCCCCTGCATCTTGCCATGATCCAGGATTATTTGCTCTTGACGCATCTTATTATATATGTGGTTAGCAGCAGAACCGGACTTCGGGAGGCCGACCTCAAATTTTTATCCATAATAAAAAAAATGGGCATTATGGATAACATTTTGTTTGTTATAAATTGTGATTTTAGCGAGCATGAATCGATCAACGACCTTCATGCTCTGATTGAAAAAGTAAAAGAAGAACTTTCAATAATAAAACCGGATCCTGAGATTTATTCAATATCAGCGCTTTTTAACCTTTTCAAAGTGCGAAATGGAAACCTGTCGCAAAAAGATAGGCTGAGACTTAACCAATGGGAAAAGGAAATGGAGTTTACAGCCTTTTCAGACCGGGAAACAGATCGTTTTGAATCCTTGTTTTATAATAAACTGACCCGGGGCAGTTGCTCTCTGCTTTTGAAAAACCATCTCGAACGACTGAATGTGATTTTATCGGGAATGGCTCATTGGATTTCAGTCAATCAGAATATTCTTGACAGAGATTCCGATAGTGCAAATGAAGTCATCGAAAAAATAAAACATAATCAGATAAGGATGAACAAGATAAAGTCGATGATAAAAAATACGCTTGACGGTTCCATTCAAAAGATAAAGCGCGAGTTAAAATCAGATATTGATCGTTATTTTGACGTCCGATCCGGAGATCTGTTAGGTGAGATTGTTGAATTTGTCAGAAACTATTCCGTGCCCTATCAAAAATATGAAGAAAACCTTAAAGCTGCCGGTTTTTCAAACACCCTATATCTGGTTTTTCAGGAGTTCAAGCAGGCGCTTGACACTTATATGGCTGAAACAATAAATCCCGAAGTAATCCATTTTGTCAGGGAAAAGGAGATGCGGATCAATGAACATCTGGATTCCATCAGCACTTCATTCGATGTCATGGTACAGGATGCTATCATTGAATATAATAAGATGATGGGAAATTTTGGGATCAACAGTTCTCGAAAGAACCAGGAAAAAATCGGATTGCCTGACATAGACTCGATAAAAAGCATAACCGGATTAGCGTTTCCTCCGGCAGTTGCGTCCATGAATTATACGGCAAAGATAAAAACCGAAGCAGTCATACGTCTCGGGTTTTATACCGTTCTTAAGTTTTTTAAAAAAATATTAAAAAAACCGCTTCAAAGTAAAAACGAGCAGGAAGTGCTGGCATTGAAGGATGGTGTATTGCGTATGAAGCGTGAAACAGAAAAATCGGTGATTTTTCATTTCAAAGACTACCAGGAAAACATAAAATTTCAATATATATATAAACTTATTGAGGCAGCATCAAATAGCCTTTACGAAACGTTAATCGATCGCTTTCAGGTATATGGTACAGATCTTTCAGATATCGTCGAACTGATAAACAACAAGCTGATTGACAAGCAAAGGGCATCTGAAATCCTGAAAGACATGGAGCAGACTTCAATAGGAATCGATGGCAGGATAAAAGTAATAATAGAAAAGATAGAGTCGAACGGATTAACCTGATGCTTAATCGGTATCAAGAAGTCAGATTATGGATGGACACCAGTTAATTGTGACGAGCGGAAAGTTACCAATGATCAATGACTATCAAAGGAGGTGTTAATTATGGGTGATAAGAAGACCAGAATCATCGCTGTTGCAAATGAAAAGGGTGGCGTTGGGAAAACTGTTACGGTAATAAATCTTGGAGCAGCTTTTTGCAGGCAAGGGAAAGCGGTTCTTATTGTAGACATGGACCCGCAGTTTAATGCGACCCGGGGACTGGGTGTTGACATCGAAGCCGGAATGCTGACGGTATACGACCTTATTAAAGAAAATGAATCGATTACGGCGGCCGATGTGATTGTTCCGACAAAATGGAAGGGTCTTGATCTTGTACCGTCACATGTGGACCTTGCCGGTGCGGAGGTGGAACTGATTGACGAGGCTGGAAGGGAAAACCGGTTGAAAGAAGGCCTTGAAAGCATTTCCGGAGAATATGATTTTATACTCCTGGATACGCCACCCAGCCTTTCCCTTTTGACCGTCAATGTATTAGCCTATGCAAAAGAGGTTCTTATACCGTGCCAGACCCATCCCTATGCTTATGCCGCACTGGATGGACTCTTTGACACTATTTTTGCCGTCAAGGAGAATATTAACCCGGATCTGAGCATAACCGGTATTGTTGCGACATTGTTTGACTCCCGAACACGGGTAAGCCATAACATTTTGGAGAAGCTTAAAAATGATGAGAAATATACGGATTTGCTTTTCGATACAGTAATAAGGGTTAATACAACGATTGCGGAAAGTGCTGATGTCAACAAGCCCTTGATTTTTTACAGAAAGAGCAGTTACGGTTCAATAGATTATACGAACCTTGCCAATGAATTGCTGACACACCGCAATAAAATTTAATTTTACCACAATTACACATCGAACAGTAAATATGAGGCCGTCCGGATAACCAATCGCAATCCGGGTTAGTTTTGCCGCAGCTTGACCAGACTATCTTTTGCAAACGCTATTTTAGGATCCATAGCCAAGGCCATTTCATAATATTTTATGGCGTTTCCTTTTTGGCCCATATCCCGATAATTTGAAGCAATGTTGGCATAATCGATTGCTGAACCCGGGTCAAGCTGAAGAACCTTTTTAAAACATGCTATGGCCTTTTCATGCTCTTTGAGTTTGAAATAGCTGAATCCCATTAGGTTATAAATATCTGTTCTTTCTTTGTCATACTTTTCCGCGTTTTTTAATACTGCAAGAGCCCTGCGGTATTCCCCCATTTCTTTGAGGCAGACACCCATGTAGGAATAGATACTGGGGATGTCCTGCTCTGTGGGATCAAGTTCCAGAGCCCGGGTGAAATAGTTGAGCGCTGATACCGGATTATTAAGAGCGAGGTGGCATGAACCTAGATAAAATTTGATGTAATATTGGCCCGGAAGCATTTTTTCTATCTTTTTAAGCTCATGAATAGCCATGTCCGGATTTTTGTTTTCAGTGATAATTTTTGCAGAAAACATCCCCACGCTGGTTTCCAGGGCGCGCTCTCTGAAATGTGCTCCGGGTATAATGGTATAAAATGCCGGTATTTCAAGTAAAGAATGCATTATATCCACGACAATGACTTCCATACCTTTTTTTGAAAGGGCAGATATTAAGTTTTGAACTTCAACTTTAATATTTTTGTTTGAAAGATCAGGAAGGGTGTTGATATCTACTTCTTTGCCCGGGTTGATTATAAAATCGGTGTCTTCCACTTTAGTAAATTTGGGAAGGCCGCTGGCCTCATAGTTGGAACCCGTATTAAAATCACCGGCAAGCTGGGCCACTTCCGTAAGGGCACGACTTAAGGCCTTTTGAGGATCGGGTGTTGTTCCGGCTGTCCAGACGATTTCACTCTTGGCCGGGAAGTTTAAAGGATCATAGGCCAGGATACCAACGGAAGGGATGCCCATATCCAGAGAAAAATCTGAAAGATAGAATTTTATCCCGTTATTTCTGAATTTTTGTATCATTTGAACAACCATCGGGTCTGTGGCGGAATCCGCATTAATTGCCGGTACTTTCAGACTGTTTCGGCTGATGATGGAAGATACGTGCCGTTCAACAATTTCGCAGACACCCTGACTTATAGCTTCCTCAACGCAATTGCCGGCCGATGGACCGTTGAATTCATTTATAGTGAAAAACCAGTTAAAAGGAATTGCGACCTCTTGATTCCGGGTCAGATTGAAGGCCCGGGTCCATTTTAAGGGCAGGTCCTCAAATATTTTTCTGGATATTTCCAGATCATCCGAATCATCGTTGACGGACCGGGCGATCATCTCAAAAGAAATGGCTCTGTCTTTTATGTTGCGGTATTTTTCAATAAAAAAGTTTTTTGGATTTTTACAGAAGCTAAAAAAACTATATCTTTCGGCAAGTTCCATTACCGCGCTGGCTTCGGATTGTTCTGGAGTAGCTCCTTTGCCCATCTGTTTTTTTGTTCCGATGATTTTTATTGCATCTTTACCGCAGCTACTGAAATAGACCGGAATATCTAATCTTCCATTATCGATTCTTACGGTGTATTCAAGGATGTCAAGATTAACCTTTTTTAATTTTTCCTTGAATATTCTGACTGTTTCTCCAGGTGAAAATATTTTATCCTGGTCCAGGGTGAACCGCTTGAAGGCATCATTTAAAATAATCTTATGTGTCATAAATTTCCTTTTCTATGAAAACCAAGATTGATAACATAAACTTCTTAATTTTTATAGAGCTATAATGCAAGTTTTAAAAAGATCAAAATATTATGAATAACTTTTTTAAATTGACCGCTTTGATACAATTTGATATGAGATAGTGATTGTTTTGTGGGGATGTAGCTCAGTTGGGAGAGCGCGGCGTTCGCAATGCCGAGGTCGAGGGTTCGATTCCCTTCATCTCCACCAAGGCCTATTAAAATACCCGTGTGTTTGCCGTAAATGCAGCGCGAAGTCCAAAAGGAAAACATACAAGTAAGGAACAATAAGATTATGGAACGTACAGCTAAGGTCGAGCGTGAAACAAAAGAAACCCGAATTTGTATAGAGCTTAATTTAGACGGTGGCGGCAAAAATAAAATATCCACAGGAATTCCTTTTTTTGATCATATGCTGACACTCTTTAGCGTTCATGGGTTTTTTGATCTTTCCATTGAAGCCAGCGGAGATATTGATGTGGATTTCCATCACACAGTAGAAGATGTGGGTCTCGTCCTGGGAGATGCTTTTGATAAGGCTCTCGGCGATAGAAAGGGAATAAAAAGATTCGGCTATGCTGTTACACCCATGGATGATTCCTTATCTTCTGTTGCCGCTGACTTGTCTAAACGTCCCTTTCTGGTTTACAATGTTCCCCAAAAAGCAGATATGGGGGGGAACAATTTCACGTCTCTTACAAAGGAATTTTTAAGAGCGTTTTCAAACCGGGGCGGAATGAATCTGCATGTAAATGTTCTTTACGGCGAAAATGAGCATCATGTTCTTGAATCTATTTTCAAAACCATGGCAAGGGCTCTGGATCAGGCAACTTCTTTTGATGGGCGATTAACGGACATTCGGTCTTCAAAAGGTGTTTTGTAATCATGTATCAAAATAAATCAACCGTATGGATTAAAATTTTTCTTTTAACAGGGATACTGTCTTTGCCGGGCTGCACAAAAAATATCGTGGTAAAGGAAAATGTTCTCTCCACATCAGGCATAGAAAAAATACTGATTTTTCCCTTTAAAAACATGGCTGCAGTGTATGGTGAAAATGTAAACTCCCGTTGTCCGATCTGTGGGAAAGTTTTCATGACAGGGGAGGTTGCACAAGATTCAGAACATGCGCTTACAGAGCAACTGTTTATTTTTTTGAGGGACCGAAAAGATATCCAGCTGATACCTGCAAGTCAGTCTCAGGGAGTGGTGTCGGATCTTTTGTCAGAGAATAAGAAAAGGTTGTCGGAACGAGATCTGTTGGTAGAAACAGGACGTGTCCTGAAGGCCGATTTGGTATTGTCAGGTTATATTTTTCGTTTCCGGGAACGTGTGGGAGGCAAATACTCGGTCGATCTGCCTGCCTCTGTGGCATTTGATATCCATCTTATCCGTGTGGCAGATGGTCGTTTATTATGGAACGATCATTTTGATGAAACTCAACGACCGTTATCTGAAAACCTTTTTCAACTGGGCTCCTTTTTGCAAAGAAAGGCTAGATGGATTACTGCAAATGAGATGGCTGTGTCGGGTCTTAAAGATATTCTTAAGAGCTTTCCTTTTTCAAACAAAGCTGAACCAAAACACTAATCATATCACCAAAACGCAGAAATACAATTATTTAAAATACCATAAAATTTCTTCAAAAAAACAAAACCTTCACAAGGAAAATACTACAGCATGATTATAATTCCTGCGGTTGATATAAAAAAAGGGAAATGTGTGCGACTTCTTCAGGGGCGTATGGATGAAGAAACGGTTTTTTCAGATGATCCTGCTGCTATGGCAAAGAGGTGGGAGGATGAAGGTGCGGAAATTATTCATGTGATTGATCTTGACGGCGCCGTTGAAAAAAGTCCGCAGAACTTAAATTCTATAAGGAACATCATAGAGCGCGTAACTGCGCATATTCAGGTGGGCGGTGGAATCAGAAACGAAAAAACGGTCAGGTTGGTACTGGATCTTGGTGTTCAAAGGGTCATTATTGGCACACAAGCGATTCGAAACCCAAATTTTGTGAAAGACGTGTGCAAGACATTCCCCGGCAGGATTGTTGTGGGCATTGATGCGCGAAACGGGCTTGTTGCAATCGAGGGGTGGACAAAAACCACTAAAGTTAAGGCTGTGGATCTTGCAAAACAGTTTGAGGATTGCGGTGTCGCCGCGATCAATTTTACAGATATCCACAGAGATGGGATGCAGACAGGTCCAAACATTGATGAAACCCGGCGTCTGGCAGAAGCGATTTCCATACCTGTGGTTGCTTCCGGCGGCGTCTCAACAATAGAAGATATTAAAAATATTCTACCGTTAAAAGAAGCAGGGGTTGTGGGTGTTATCACGGGCAGAGCGTTATACAGCGGAAGTCTGAATCTTAAAGAGGCCATTGAAATTGCAAAATAACAAAATTTAGGTGTCAAGTATGATGAATTCGTAAAAAGTCCGATTTAGACGGTCTCGTAAAAAGTCAAAATTTGCAGGATTCTCCAATTCAGTATTCTGACAACAAGCTTAAATAATTCGTAATTCCTGAATCCCTAAATTCCTAAATCCATGTAAAAAGGACTTTTTACATGGGCATCAAGTATAACTAATTGAAATGATTTAAATACCAATAAATATCTTGACAAAATTAACTTTAATAATTAGATTTTAAGATTAATCTTAAAAATTTATGATTATTAAATCTTGATTTTTGATGGAACTTATCTATAAAATAGATACAGATCTTCAATTATATCAACTTAAGCACATACGTACATGTGCAAAACTTCATTCCATTTACGATCCTTCCGTTATTGTCAGTTTTTCCGGTTTCATAGCGATGGAGGTTGGTCTTTTTGACAATTTATATTCCTGAAGATAAGGTTTCAGAAATTAAGAATACGGCCGATATCGTTGAAGTCGTTTCGGAAGTTGTGCTTCTGAAAAAGACCGGGAAAAACTACGTTGGCCTTTGCCCGTTCCACTCGGAAAAAACTCCATCTTTTACGGTTAGCCCGGAAAAACAGATATTCTATTGCTTCGGGTGTGCTGCGGGTGGGAATGTTTTTAGTTTTCTTATGAAACACGATGGCATTTCTTTTCCTGATGCTGCCAAAATGCTTGCCGTACGATATGGAATCGATATCCCGACCCATACACTGTCTCCGGAGCAAAAACGGCGAATAAGCCAAAGGGAAAGTCTTTTTGCCGTGAACAGACTGGCCATGGAGTTTTTTCGTAAGCAATTTCTTGATGCTATTTCAGAAAAACGAGCAATGGGATATGTTAAGAAACGGGGAATAAACAAAGAGATATTCGACAATTTTAATCTGGGGTATGCACCTAAAGGTTGGGATAATCTATTACGCTTTTTAAAAAAAAAGAATATTTCTCTTGATCTTGTTGAAAAAGCCGGTCTGATTGTTTCAAGAAAAGAAAAGAGCGGTTTTTACGATCGTTTCAGAGATCGTTTAATATTCCCGATCTTTGATTTAAACATGCAGGCGATCGGTTTTGGCGGACGGGTAATGGATGATTCCCTGCCAAAATACCTTAATTCTCCGGAAACACCGGTATATAACAAAAGTCGTTCTTTATACGGTTTGCACTTGGCAAAAAAGAAATGCAGGGAGGATGAAAGGGTTTACATCGTCGAGGGATATTTTGATTTATTAGCACTTCATCAGCATGGTCTTCAGAATTCAGTTGCAACTTTAGGCACATCCCTTACACCAGAACATGTTCAGCTTCTTAAGGGTTTTGTCGGAAAAGATGGCGGGGTAATACTTGTATTTGATTCAGACGATGCAGGTATCAAAGCATCCCAGAGAAGCATAGAGGTATTTGACAAAGCATATATTAATGCTCAAATTGTTGTTTTACCTGATGGATATGATCCGGATTCATATCTATTCGAATTCGGAATTGAATCCTTTCTGGAACTCGTTTCCAGAGCCAAGGGTATTATCCCCTTTCTCATGGATTCCGCCGTGAAAAAGCACGGGCTTTCCATTGAAGGAAAAATCCGTGTGATTTCAGAGATGAAAGAGCCTTTGGGATCGATTACTGATAACGTACGAAGATCTTTATATATCAAAGAACTTGCTGAGTGTATAAACATTGATGAATTCGCTGTTCTTGAAAAGATCAGGAAAATATCGCTTCGAAATAGAAATAGAGCGAAAAGGCCAACTTGGCCAAATACAGGGTTTGGCCTTGGCCGGCACAAAATGAGCGTTCCGGATAAGGCTCAAGAAAATATTTTTCAAGGCAAATGGGATAAGCTGGAGCGCCAGATCATAGCAATGATGCTTCAATTTCCTCAAATTTTATCTGAAATAAATGAGCGTAATATACTCGATTTTTTTGAAAATAATGCCTTAAAATCGATTGGACAATTGCTTTTAAAGCACAAAGATGAGTCAGAAATGCAATTATCCGATATTATAAATTTAATTGAAAAAAAAGAACAAAGAAACATTGTCGCCTCTCTGGCAATTGAAGAAAATATATGGGATCATGACGCATGCATTGGTGTTATCATCCGATTTGAGTCAATCCGAAGAAAAAATGTAAAGAAATTATTAGAAAAAATCAAAGCGGCGGAAAAGGACAACGACCTTGAGTTGCTTGCAAAATTATTGAATCAAAAACAAAAAATGGCGCTATTAACTGAAAAAAAGAAAATGGCATTGTTAAAATAATAAAAAGAAACGACCGGAGTCTGCAGGAGGCTAAAGTTTATGGCAAAGAAATCTGCTAAGAATCGAAAAAAAACAAGAAAGATTCCCAAAAAGACTCTTGAAAAGTTGATTTCCAAAGGCAAACACCAAGGGTTTTTAACTTATGATGAAATTAATAAGGCGCTTCCGGATGATATGCTTGCCGAACAGATTGATGAAACCCTGATTATGTTTGATGATCATGATATCGAAATAGTAGACGAAAAGAAGAATAAGTTGCCAACCAAAGTAAAAAAGGTCAAGATTTCTGACACTTCTGTTTCTGATTATGGTTCCGTAACCGATCCTGTTAAAATGTATTTGAGAGAGATGGGCTTGGTGACCCTTTTGAGTCGAGAGGGAGAGGTTGTTATCGCAAAGGAGATAGAAGCCGGTGAGCAGGAAATTTTAAAAGCACTGATAGATACGACCATAGGGGTAGAATGCATTTTAGAACTCGGGAGAAAGATAGAAAACGGCGAGTTGCGCCCCAGGCGAGTTTTAAGAGATGTACGGGAGATTGAAGAGGGGGATGCATATGTTGAGGAAGCGATTCAGATCGAAAATTATTTAAGTACCGTCCGTTTAATTAAATCTATTGATGATGAAAACAGAACATACAGGGAAAAACTTTTTTCTTCTGATCCGGACCTCGTTGAAAAGCGTCGTATAAGAAGGTGTATCTCTCGCAGGAATAAAAAAATTTTCGACTTGCTTAAAGATTGGCGTTTTGAAATAGGCGTTTTAGATAAAATCGATAAGCTTATCCGGGAGCAGATAGAATGGATGGATTCCATGAATCGAATGATTTTGATGTGTGCGGATAAAGTTAATGCATCAATCACAGAGATTCGTTCCAACCTTAAAACAAAGAGTAAGTTTGTCAAATGGCTCAGTTCCCGTTGTGATCTATCCAAAGATGAAATCGTTGTACTGTTTGAAGACCTGAAAAATATTCAGGATCAGCTTACTGGAAGGGAATATGCCATTAAAGCAAAAAACAGGACATTAAAAAGAATTGTGTCTAATATTGGAGAAGGGCGCTTTAGAGCAAAACTCGCCAAAAGTGAGCTGACCAAGGCCAATTTACGTCTGGTGGTCAGTATAGCAAAAAAATATACCAACAGAGGCCTTCAGTTTTTAGATTTGATCCAGGAAGGGAATGTCGGTCTTATGAAAGCCGTCGATAAATTCGAATATCGCCGTGGATATAAATTCAGTACATATGCCACATGGTGGATAAGACAGGCCATAACACGGGCAATCGCTGATCAGGCAAGAACCATCCGGATTCCGGTCCATATGATTGAAACAATAAACAAACTTATTCGCACATCCAGGTACCTTGTACAGGAGCTTGGGCGAGAGCCCACTCCTGAAGAGATAGCGGAAAAGATGGAAATTCCCTTATTCAAAGTGCGTAAGGTTTTAAAGATTGCAAGAGAACCCATATCGCTGGAAACGCCTATCGGTGAGGAAGAGGATAGCCATCTTGGTGATTTCATAGAAGATAAAAAGTTCATGTTGCCTTCGGATGCTGCTGTAAGTCTGAACCTTGCCGAACAGACGAGGAAGGTCCTTGCAACATTGACCCCGCGTGAGGAAAAGGTGCTGCGTATGCGGTTCGGTATCGGTGAAAAGGCGGACCATACTTTAGAAGAGGTGGGACAGGATTTTGCAGTAACACGTGAAAGGATCAGACAAATAGAAGCCAAAGCCCTGAGAAAACTTAGACATCCTACCAGAAGTCGAAAATTGAAAAGTTTTATTGAGGACATAGAGCAAACATAGCTTGACAAAATAATTTTCTGAAGTTAGATAACTCATTTTCATGTTGCTATGGGGCCCATAGCTCAGTTGGCAGAGCCACCGGCTCATAACCGGTCGGTCCCTGGTTCGATCCCAGGTGGGCCCACCATATTAATCAACAGGCTCATTTATAAGCTCATATTTATTTTGCCCTGAAAAACCTGGTCTTTTGGGCCGGGTCAGAGTCCTCTGGTTCTGCCTGA
>JAUVTO010000136.1 GCA_030601485.1 Desulfobacterales bacterium
AGGGGCTTATTTTGCCATTGCAACAATTGGTGTAAATGAGGGTTTAAGGTTTCTAATTGAGGGTGCAAGAATATGGAACGGTTCTGAGGGCCTGATATTTACAGCTCAACTCAACCAGATTCTTGGGAGAGAGACTGCCAGCACCCTAATGACTTTCTGGGCCGATATCATGGTTCTTGTCATTGCTGTGTCTGCTGCAGTCATAACCCTCTATTATATAAGAAGCAAGATCGGCTATGCACTGACCGCTTTAAGAGAAGATGAAGATGCCGCTAAAGTGATGGGAATCAATGTGACCAAATACAAAATCATAGCCTTTATTACAAGCGCATGTTTTGCGGGTTTGCTCGGTGCTGCTTCATGGGCCTTAAAAACTCCTTATGTATTTCCACCCGAAGTTTTTGAGATCCACTATACAATCGAAGCCATAATCATTGTTCTTCTAGGTGGCTCCGGCACTCTTCTCGGACCTGTAGTTGGCGGACTTATCTATGGCATCTCTAAATATTACCTTGCTATTTTCATTCCAGGGTTTCAGCTACTGATTTTTGCGCCAATTATTATCATCATTATCGTTTTGTTCCCGGAGGGAGTGGTCGGAATGTTAAAAAACAGATTTAAAGACTCCGCCCTTGGACAATTTATTATTTAGGTGAGGATATGTCTTTATTAATACTTGAAAATATAACAAAACGTTTTGGTGGTTTGATTGCGGTGGATCAAGTAAGTCTGGAAATAAAACACGGCGAGTTTGTCGGAATAGTAGGCCCAAACGGTAGTGGAAAAACAACTCTTTTTAATGTTATTAACGGAGTTTTTTTTCCGGAAGAAGGAAGGGTTATTTTCGAAGGACTGGATATCACAACGCTTCCACCCTATAAAAGAGCGCCACTTGGAATTGGGCGAACTTTTCAAATTCCCAGACCATTTGCCTCAGCCACCGTAAGAGAAAACGTAGCTGTTGGGGCAATGTTTGGCACACTCAGCGACAAAGTAAATGTGGATGAGTCCCTGGAGATAGCAGATCAAACCATCGAACGCGTTGGTCTTTTAGAGCACAGGAATAAGCAAGCAGGTACTCTGACCCCTGTGGAAAAAAAGCTAATGGAGATTGCACGGGCCTTGGCAATGAAACCCAAGCTCCTGCTTATGGATGAAGCTATGGCCGGAATGCACCCGAATGACATCGATCAAATGGTTGCATTTATCAAGCAGGTAGCAGAAGAAGACAAGATAGCCATCGTTGCCATGGTCGAGCATATCATGCGGGCGGTAATCGGGATGGCGGAAAAAGTAATCGTATTGCATCAAGGCGCCAAATTGGTTGATGCTCCCACGAAAGAAGCTTTGGAAGATCCAAAGGTTGTGGAAGTATACTTAGGCCGTCCTTCGGAGAAATAAAAATGCTAACTATAAAGGACCTCGAATCAGGATATGGCCCCATGCAGGTTTTGTGGAAGCCAAGCCTTCAAGTTAAAAAAGGGACGATAACTGCACTTCTTGGACCTAATGGGGTCGGCAAGAGCACTCTTCTATCTACAGTTTTTGGCTCTGTTGAACCATGGGGGGGCAAAATTCATTATCAAGGAGAAGATGTCACTTCTGCTCCCACCCATAAAAAGGTAGAAATGGGATTGGCATTGGTGCCGGAAGGAAAGCATCTGTTTCCCAACATGAGTGTCTACGAAAATCTTGCCATGGGCGCATATTTAAAAAAGGCTCTTGTACATAAAGACGAGTCTATGGAACTTGTCTATTCTTTGTTTCCCCGCCTGAAAGAAAGGAGCAAACAGTTGGCCGGATCATTGAGCGGTGGTGAACAACAAATGGTGACGATTAGTCGAGCGCTAATGACGAAACCCCAATTAATAATGCTTGATGAACCCAGCCAGGGCCTTGCTCCCAAACTTGTTGGCGAGGTCTTTGAAACGATACAAAAAATGAAGGCGGAAATAGGTTTGACCATCCTCCTTGTTGAACAAAATGCAGATGCCGCCTTAAATGCAGCAGACTATGTTTATATCATGCATGAAGGCATGATCAAAGCAGAAGGAAAACCGGAAGATATAAAGGGATCACCTGATATAAGAGAAGCTTTTCTTGGAATTTGACATCAACCCTCTATGGTTGAGACAAAAGGAATTATTTGATGTTTCACTCTTCATTATAGGGTTTCAACAATACAAACTTTGAGTTGGAATAGAGGTGCGCACTGGAAAAAAGGTCATGCTTTTTTCTGAAAGGTGATATAAGGTTCAAATCGGTTTGAAGAAAATGGAATGACCGGTTTGTAAATTTATTAGAATTCAAACGTTTAAATTATTCTACTATAGGTTTTACCTGTTTGCTTTTCTGATTCCAAGCTGATCCAGGGCAATGATCCACTTGCAGATATTGGCCGATCCTTCCACCATGGTATATGTCGGTGTATCCCGATAAAATCGGGCCACCGAATATTCGGTGGAGTATCCGTATGCTCCCAAAATCCTCATGGCATAGTTGGCGCACTTTGTTACGACTTCACCCGCAAAATACTTTGCCTGTGCAACATCAAGTCCGTTATTCAGGCTCCCCTGATCCTTAACCCAGGCAGCCTTTTAAACCAGCAGCCGAGCTACCTTAATAATCATATTAATACTTATATTGGCTCCTTGTAGCAAGGTGTTTTTTCTCCTGTCTCGACCTTAAGCGGTTGATTTTCTGAAACGCTTGCCGTGTCGTGAGATGATTGACATTTTTTCAATATGTTTGTACCCTCCATCGAGCTTAAACAGTGACCCGCTTGAAAACTGAATCACCTGAATGTTTCTTTAAAAAAAAGTTGATACAGGATTTAGGGTGTAGAAATTCCGAGACGTAAAATTGCCATGAAACCAATTGTCGCCATAATAGGTCGTCCCAATGTAGGGAAATCAACCTTTTTTAACCGTGTCACCGGGACAAGGAAAGCCCTTGTGGACAATTTCCCCGGCGTTACAAGGGATCGCCATTATGGAGATGCAACCTGGGACGACATTGGATTCACACTGGTTGATACCGGCGGATTCCCGGATGAAAATAAGGATGACTTTGCCCACAAAATACGTTTCCAGATCATTCAGGCTATAGAAGACGCAGATGTTATTATTCTTCTACTGGACGGCAAGCACGGAATTTCTCCTTTTGATGAAAATATTGTCAAGATTCTTCGTGAATTAACAAAACCCGTTTTTTATGCGGTCAATAAAATTGACGGAATTGAACAGGAGGTTAAGCTTTACGATTTTTACAGCCTCGGTATAGAGAAATTATATCCCATTTCAGCCGAACACCGTTACGGCATTCCGGATTTTTTAGATGACCTGACATCGGTTCTGCCTAAAACAGCTCCGGATGAAGCTGTGGATATGATCAAGCTGGCTGTGGTCGGCAAACCCAATGTCGGCAAATCATCACTTATTAACAGAATTTTAGGGCAAAAGCGTTTGCTTGTCAGCGATACTCCGGGAACAACCCGAGATGCCATCGACTCTGTTTGTAATATTAAGGACAAGTCGTATCTTCTCATCGATACCGCCGGTATCAGACGCAAGGCAAAGGTTTCAAAAAAGATTGAAAAGTTTTCCATTATTAAAGCGTTAAGAAGCCTTGACAGATGTGATGTGGCGCTGATTGTCATCGACGCCTACGAGGGGATTACCGAACATGATATAACTATCGCAGGTTATGCATTTGAGCGGGGATGTGGATGCATTTTTCTTTTGAACAAATGGGACCTTGTTGAAAAAGACAGCAAAACCGCTTTAAAATATTATGAGCAGTTAAGAATGCAGGCAAAATTTTTAAGCTTTTCTCCGATAATAACCATTTCGGCATTAACCGGACAACGGGTTTTGAAAATATTCGGTCTTGTGGAAGAGGTATTCAGCCAGTACTCGGCACGTATCGGAACCGGACCGCTGAACAAGATATTTGAGCAGGCCATTGAACGAACAGAGCCGTCCCTTTACAGAGGAAGACGCATTAAATTTTATTATGCCACCCAGGTGTCCACAGGTCCCCCCACTTTTGTATGTTTTGTAAATTATCCTGATGCCGTCCATTTTTCCTATAAGCGCTACCTTATTAACCAGATCAGGGAAAAAGCGGAGCTTGACAAGACACCGATCCGAATAATCTTACGTAAGCGCACGGGGCGCAAAAAGTAATATTGGGTATTTGGTACTGGGTATTAGCATCTAAACTCTGATTTCTTGTGTGTTTATGTCAAAAAGCCAAATTACAAAATACAAACAACAAACAATTTGCTTTGGATCTTATTTGGGATTTGGAGCTTGAAATTTGGATTTTATTTGAGATTTGATGCTTGTGATTTGTTATTTCTCTCCGAGCCATAGGATCCGGAGGCCGGTTTATCAGGGTTAGCTATTTGAAAGTAATTAATGCCCCACTTGAGGACAGAAACCAAAGGACCCATGACAAATGACATGTTAAGAGGATGACCATTGGACTTGTTTGAATATCACGCGCAACAATCAGCCCAGGGGTCGCGGCCCCTTGCCGATAGAATGCGTCCAAAAAACCTGGATGAATTCGTAGGGCAAACCCATACCGCGGGAAAGGGAACATTGATTTGCCATGCCATTGAACAAGACCGGATTTTTTCCATGATTCTCTGGGGTCCTCCGGGATGCGGAAAAACAACCCTTGCAAGAATTTTTGCGGGTGAAACCCGTTGTCATTTTGTCCATTTTTCTGCGGTACTGTCAGGTGTCAAGGATATCCGAGCAGTTATAGAGGACGCAAAAAACCAGCAAAAGCTTTTTCGAAAAAGAACCGTTCTTTTTGTGGATGAGATACACAGATTCAACAAAGCCCAGCAGGATGCATTTCTTCACCATGTGGAAAGCGGGCTGATAACCCTGATTGGCGCTACCACCGAAAACCCCTCATTTGAGGTTATACCTCCGCTCATGTCCCGGTGCCGTTTAATAACCTTAAAAGCCCTTTCATCAGATGATATTGCCGTCATCCTAAAAAATGCCCTAAAAGACAAGGAACGGGGCTTGGGAAATTTAAATCTGATTATCGAAAAAGATGCCCTTTCTCATCTTATTCGCATTGCGGACGGAGATGCCCGTGCTGCCCTGAACGGCCTTGAAAGCGTGGCATATCTGGTAATATCTGAAATCGATGCTTCAAAAACAGGAAGCCCGGTGCAAATAACGCGTCGGGTTTTAGAAAATGCTTTGGAAAAAAAGGCCCTTTTATACGACAAGTCCGGTGAAGAACACTTTAATCTTATATCCGCATTTCATAAGAGCTTAAGGGGGAGTGATCCGGATGCTGCGGTCTACTGGATGGGACGAATGCTGTGGGCCGGTGAAGATCCTTTTTATATAGCGCGCAGAATGGTCCGGTTTGCAAGCGAAGACATCGGAAACGCAGATCCCAATGCACTCGGAGTTGCATTGAATGCTATGAAAGCGTTTAAGTTCCTCGGGCATCCGGAAGGTGAACTTGCAATGGCCCAGGCTGCCATATATCTTGCTACGGCTCCGAAGAGCAACAGCATATACCAAGCGTACGGAAAGATTAAAGAGGCTGTTGACAGTTATGGGGCGCTGCCGGTCCCTTTTCATATTCGGAATGCTCCCACAGGCCTGATGAGAAAACTCGGGTATGGAAAAGATTACAAATACGCCCATGATTATAAAGATG
>JAUVTO010000052.1 GCA_030601485.1 Desulfobacterales bacterium
TAGGCCCCGGTTAAATAGATGCAAAAACGGATTTAACGGGGTAAAAATTTAGGGATTCAGGAATTACGAATTATTTAAGCTTGTTGTCAGAATACTGAATTGGAGAATCCTGTAAATTTTGACTTTTTACGAATCCATCAATATTTGTTAGAGAATAAAAGCAGATTGTTTTTTTATTTTATCAATTTTCAATAGTCAATCTTCAATTCAAAAAGGGAGGATCAGGATCATGAAGATCCACGAATATCAGGCAAAAGAATTATTCAAGAAATGCAATATTCCTATTCCTGACGGCGGCGTTGCATTCAATCCTGATGAAGCCAAAAAGGTCGCCAAAAATTTAGGAGGATTTCCGGTTGTTGTTAAAGCTCAGATTCATGCCGGCGGTCGGGGTAAAGGCGGCGGGGTAAAGCTTGCAGGATCAATGGATGAAGTTACCGGCATTGCCGGTGAGATTATAGGAATGAATTTGGTTACCCACCAAACCGGGCCTGATGGGAAGAGGGTCAAGAAAGTGCTGGTTGAGCAAGGACTCAACATTGCAAAGGAACTTTATCTTAGCATTATTCCGGACAGGGCAACCGCCAAGATTGTTATTATGGCCAGCGAGGCCGGAGGAATGGATATTGAAGCGGTGGCCGCCGAAACTCCCGAAAAGATCATCAAGGTTTTCATTGATCCTCTTTTGGGTATCCAGCCCTTTAACTGCCGTGAGGTTGCTTTTGGATTAAATCTGTCATCTTCTGTGATGAGGCCGTTTGTTTCCATGCTTGGAAGCCTTTACAGACTGTTTATGGATTACGACTGTTCGTTGGTGGAGATTAATCCTCTTGTAATCACAGCCGAGGATGCGGTGATCGCCCTGGACGCCAAAGTCGATTTTGATGACAACGCCCTGTATCGCCACAAGGACATCCTTGAATATCGGGATATTGACGAAGAGGACCCTTTGGAAGTTGAAGCCTCCAAGTTTAATCTCAATTATATCAAACTGGACGGCAATATTGGAAATATGGTCAACGGAGCCGGCCTGGCAATGGCTACCATGGATATTATTAAACTGTCCGGTGCCGAGCCAGCCAACTTTCTGGATGTGGGAGGTGGCGCCAGTGCGGAGATGGTTGAGAACGGTTTCAGGATCATGTTAGGAGATAAGAATGTCAAGGGGATCCTGATTAACATTTTCGGTGGGATATTACGTTGTGATGTGCTGGCAGAGGGGGTTGTCCATGCGGCAGAAAAAATAGGCATTAATGTTCCTGTAGTGATCCGGATGGAAGGGACAAATGTAGAACAAGGTCGAAAAATTCTGGCTGAATCAGGTCTTAACCTTACGACTGCTACGGATATGAAGGACGCAGCGCAGAAGGTTGCCCAATTAGTCACTGGTCAATAGTCATTTGGAAATTACAAATAACTAATGACAAATGACAAAAAAGCGAGGGAGTTAAAGTGAGCATATTCGTTGATAATAATACGCGTTTGTTGGTTCAGGGCATTACCGGCAAGGAAGGGCAGTTTCACACCCGACAGTGTGTGGCCTACGGCACAAACGTGGTTGCCGGAGTAACCCCCGGCAAGGGCGGTCAGAAGATGGATGATATACCGGTATTTAACACGGTTAAGGAGGCCGTGATGCAGACCGGTGCCAACTGCAGCATGATTTTTGTACCTCCTGCATTTGCGGCCGATGCCGTCATGGAAGCCACGGACGCCAAAGTCGATCTTATTGTTGCCATAACCGAAGGGATTCCGGTTATGGATATGATAAAAGTCAAAAATTACATGACGGGTGCACGGTCGCGCCTGATCGGTCCCAATTGCCCGGGTATCATAACGCCCGGCCAGTGCAAAATCGGTATTATGCCGGGTCCGATCCACAAACCCGGCGGGCCGGTGGGTGTTGTATCCCGTTCCGGAACCTTGACGTACGAGGTGGTTCATCAGTTAACCCTGCAAGGAATCGGGCAGACCACCTGCCTGGGTATCGGCGGTGATCCTGTAAATGGCACCAACTTTATAGATTGCCTTGATGCCTTTGAGAAGGATGCGGAGACTACGGGTATCGTCATGGTTGGCGAAATCGGCGGAACTGCTGAAGAGGAGGCATCCGAATTTATAAAAAAGCATATGACAAAACCGGTGGTCGGATTTATTGCAGGCCTGACTGCCCCTCCGGGCCGGCGTATGGGGCATGCCGGTGCAATCATAAGTGGCAGCAGCGGTACGGCTCAGGCAAAGATTGAGGCCATGAAGGCGGGCGGAATCCATATCTGTGAGAATCTTGGTTTATTTGGGGAATTGTGTTCGAAGGTTTTTTGATAAATTTTTATTTTTGAATTACAACGCCAGCAATTTACGGTTTGAAAATTGCTGATCAGTTTTAATTTTTTCCAGAGGCGTTCTGAAGAACGTTTAAACCAAAGTAAATATAGTGAAGCCCGGAAGTTATTGTTAACCCGGCCGTAATCCAGAACAGCGATGATTTAATTATGTGGGCGCCTGGAATTTGCGGGTCAAGAAGAGTTAAAAAGATGGTGGACAACTGGGCAACTGTAGTACATTTACTGACAAGACTTGGTTTCATTTCAATATGAATGTCGGTAATTGCAAAAATGGAGATGCCGGTCACAATCAGGATGTCACGGCTGATGACAATAACCGTGAGCCAGGGGGGAATGATTTTAAGAACGGCCAGGCTTACAAAAGCAGAGACCAACAACAGCTTATCCGCAATGGGATCAAGATAGGCGCCTAATACGCTATATTGGTTGAAATACCTTGCCAGCAGACCATCCAGCCCGTCACTGATCGCTGCAATACTAAAAACCAGAAGTGCAAATGAAAACATATCTCTTAGAAGGAAAATTACAAAAAGAGGGGTAAGTAATATCCTGATAACGGTTAAAATATTGGGGATATTTATGCTCAATTATTTATTTTGTCCTGAAAAACCTGGTCCTTTGAGCCAGGTCAGAGTTTGCCGGTTCTACTTGAAGAAGCGCCGCAAAAGTTTGAAGTGAACTAGAGTTTAAAGTGAGCTAAAGTTAAGGAATTTTGCCAATTATATAAAAACAGCGGAGCGAAGCGACACCATAACTTTAGGCACTTTAGATCACTTTAGGCACTTTTAACTTGTACGGTTTTAAGTAAAACAGCCCCTTTCAAGGCGAAACAAAGCAAGGTTAACCGGGCATTAGCTCAATTCTTAAACGATCCTGAGATACTTCGTAAATGTTAATATCGATGGATCCAGAGGTGTTGAGCATCAAGGCATCCGCAAGCTCTTTGGCAATTCCCTGAAAATCGACCATGATGGTTGCTTCATCAGGCTTCAGTTCCTTTATTTGAAGATTCTTCACACCCGATATATTATTGATAAGACGACGGAGCTTTTCAAAATTTGCAATATTGCCGGTACCTTCAATTATGATTTCAAGAATGTTAAATTGTTCCTCTTGTTTCTGCCAGGCAGCAACTATTTGAGAAGCAAGGTCTTCACCTGCAAGAGATCCGGCTCTTGAAAGTACATCCCGAGCCCCGGCAATTTCATCTGTGTTCGTTGTTACGGAAGTCCGCATGGTGGTTGCGATTTCTGCGCCCGTATCTGTCCGAATTGCCCGTGCGGATACAATCCCTTTAAAAGACCTTATGTTTTTACTCATAATATTAGGGCCTCTATTTGCAACCGACTTTCCGACAATTACCACCCCTGCCTTTAAAATGAGGCCAAGGTTAACCGCTTCAGTATCGTTAAGATCAGGCGTGTCGTATATGGCATCAACCCGGGTGTTTTGAGCGATGATGTGGGTATCGATGATGGGGAATCCTTTTGTTTTAATGGTTTCAACCAGAGCATTTATCGAGAAAGATTCTGAAAAATATTTCTCCTGTCCCCACCAGTATTTTGGCAGACGGTCGTTCAGATTCTGATCTGAAATTAAAACCAGAATTTTTGGCAGGGGTTTTTCTTCAAGTAAAATTCCGGCGCTTGCCATGAGTTTCTTCAAAGTGCTGATTGAAACGGTTGCTTCCACCATCACCCTGTAATTATTTGTAAATGGAAACTCTGCCAGTACTTTATAATCCTGGATGAATTTATTGGTATGGCCATAAATCAGTTCATTGAATGCCTGAAAGTTTTGAACCAGTGATCCTAACGGTAAAACTTCTACCGCCACTCTGTTCACTGCTGAAACAAGACTGCCGGCGATTGCCTTTTCTCTTGCTTTGGCAGAGTCCTCTTGATGTATTTTGCCTGTGCCCATCACCACAACAGTTTTTGTCAGAATCTGGTTTTTTGCCTGAACAATAATAGGCTGAGTAAGCACAGCTGAAAAGAAAAATATTGCAAAAACAAATCGGATGATGGTTTTATAAAGTAGAGACATATCTTTTTCATCTCCTCCGGGGATGTTTGACTTTAATTAAGCATAATTACAGGTTGCGGGTCAGAGTATAATCGGCAATCATCAAAAGGATCTCTTTGGTTTTTGAATTTTTAAAAACCGCCAGGGCATCCTTTGCATTTCCAACATATTCTCTTGCCAGTTTTTCGGTATATTTTTGCCCGCCGTACTTTTTCATCAGTGCGATCAATGTTTTAAAATCGTTGACAGAGAAATCTTTATTTTTTATTATTTTTTCCATTTGGATCCGGTCTTTTGTATTCGCAGCTTTGAGGGAATATATGACCGGAAGTGTAAGTTTCCCTTCTTTGAGATCTGCTCCAACCTCTTTTCCAAGAATGTCGGAATTCGAGGTGTAGTCGAGAAGATCATCCACCATCTGAAAAGCGATTCCAAGATTGAAACCGTAATCCGACAGGGCGGTTTCCTTTTCTTTTGGGGCGCCTGAAATCAGGGCGCTTACACGGCATGTTCCCTGAAAAAGAACAGCGGTCTTTTGCCGTATGACTTCCATGTACTCTTTTTCGGTGAGGTCTAAACTTCCTTTTTTCATAAGCTGATGAATTTCGCCTTGGGACATGTTTTCTGTAATTTCTGCTACTATCCTGATAACATCAGGCAATTCTGTTTCAGCGGCGATGGAAAGGGAGCGGGCGAGGAGGAAATCTCCAACAAGGACGGCGGTAGCATTGCCCCATATTGAATGAGCCACGGGATTGCCTCTCCTCAATGTTGCTTGATCCACAAGGTCATCGTGTAACAGGGTGGCGGCATGCAGGTATTCAAAAATGGTCGAGAACGTTTTGTCATAGTTTCCGTTATAATCGCAAATCCTGGCTGAAAGGACCATAAGCAAAGGTCTTAAGCGCTTGCCGCCGCTGAACAATATATGTCTGGCGATTTGGGACACCAGATCTAAATGCGGATTTAAATTTTCCTCCAGGGCGGTTTCAATTGCGGCAAGGTCATCTTTAACCAAAGCAAGGATCTTATGTTTTAAGTCGCTCATACAACTTCCCCTTTGAGGTCATATTCAAATGCGTCTGCAACCCTTACCCCGGCAAATGAGCCGATTTCCAACTGCTCGGAATGAATATAGGTAATGCCATCGACGTCCGGGGCTTGAAAACATGTGCGGCCGTTGAAAAGATTTTTTCCCGTGGTATTTTCCACGAGAACGTCATAAATCCTGCCGACATGCCTTTGGTTATTGTCCAAGGATATTTTCAACTGGCAAGACATGAGTCTGTCCTGCCGATCCTTGGCCACACGTTTCGGAATGTGGTCGGGGAGTTTGTGAGAACTAAGGTCTTTGAAATCAGAATATATGAAGACTCCCAGGTGATCGAAACATATGTCCTTCACGAAGGACAACAGCTCTTCAAAATCTTTATCCGTTTCTCCCGGAAAACCGACGATAGCAGTTGTCCTTAAAGTGGCATCAGATACAGATGACCGGATTTTATCAAAAAGTCTGCGAAGGCTGTCGGATGTATAATTGCGACCCATCTTTTTTAAGACACCGTCACTTGAATGCTGAATCGGAATGTCAAAATAAGAGCATATGTTTGAGTGGTTGGAAATCGTTTTGATAACAGGATCCTCTATAGTTTCCGGATGTGCATACAACAGTCTGATCCATATTCTTTCGGATAGTTCAGAAATACTTTCAAGCAGCCGGCTAAGAGGGACAGGCGGGCACAGATCCATACCATAAGATGTTGTATCCTGTGCAACTAAAACGAGTTCCTTTACCCCCGATGAGATCAAAAAACGTGCTTCAGCAACAATATCTTCAAGGGGGCGGCTTTTTTGCTTTCCGCGAAGCTTTGGGATAATACAATAGGTACAGTGCCGGCTGCATCCTTCCGCAATTTTTAGATACGCCACGTGAGAACAACTCCGTATTCTTGGAACCCCCTGCTGTTGAAAGCCTGTCAAGTTCGGGTCCGGCAAAAAGCACTTCACAGCATTCAAAGATCCGTCCACAGCTTCTACGATTTTATCAAATGCGCCGGTTCCCAGGAAGAAGTCAACCTCAGGAATGGCAGTGACGATTTTTTCCCTGAAACGTTCAGGAAGGCATCCGGCAACGATAAGACGACGGCAGAGTCCATCTTGCTTATACTTTGCCAGAGCAAGGATGGTATCGATAGACTCGTTTATAGCAGATTCGATAAAGCTGCACGTATTGATGATTATGATATGGGCTTCTTCGGGGTCCCGGGTGTTGGTCCAACCGGCGTTCATAAGACGGCCCAGCATGAGTTCGCTGTCAACAAGATTTTTAGCACAGCCTAAGCTTACCAGGTGCAGTTTCATTATTATCGTTTACGGAATATCGTCATTAATCTGGTTAAAAGTTAAAAGGCTCCCGGATTTGCTCGGCAGCCTTTAGGTGCTTGAAAATAACCTTTTTGTCTTGGTGATTAAGTTATTTTTTTAGACCCGGATCTGGAACCGGAGACAAAATTTGGATTCAGCCTTTTAATTTCCTTACTTCTTCCGCAATTTTAGGCACAATTTCAAAAAGATCCCCCTCAATGCCGTAATCAGCTTTGGAAAAGATAGGCGCTTCCGGGTCCTTATTTATGGCCACAACAACCTTGGACGAAGACATTCCGGCAAGGTGCTGAATAGCTCCGGATATCCCGCAGGCAATGTAGAGATTTGGGGAAACAACTTTCCCGGTTTGCCCAACCTGGTCTGAAGCGGGCCGCCAGCCTTCATCTACTGCGGATCGCGATGCTCCCACAGCACCATCAAGCAGTTGAACCAGTTCTTCTATTACCGTAAAATCGGCCCCTCCCATTCCCCTGCCGCCGGACACAACCGTATCCGCTTCAGAGAGTTCGACCTTGCCTGTATCAAGTGTTTTATCAATAACTTGCAGCACAATGCTACCGGTATCCGTATCAAGTTTTTCAATGGATCCGGCTCCGTCAGCATTTGCAATGGTCATTGCATTGGGTCGAATCGCCAAGATCTGCGGATTTCCATCAAGCGCCACGTCTGCCAGAATTTTGCCTCCATACATAGGACGTGTTGCGATGAGATTATTATCCTCGAAACGAACAGCCACACAATCCATGGCAAGAGGAGCATTCAGGCGAGCGCTTAGACGTGCCGACAAGTCCTTGCCCTGTGTGGATGCACCCAGAATAACTACAGCCGGCTTTTCTTTGGTTATGTAATCCGCAATTACAGTGGTATACGCATCGGTCAAATATTCGGAAAGGGCAGGGCTTTGGGCGACAATAATTCTGTCGGCTCCGTATTGATTAAGCTCTTTTGAAATATTTTCAATTTCTGCTCCTAAAACCAGGGCGGTAAGATCACAATTTAACCTATCAGCGATGCGTCTCCCCTCGCTTAATGCTTCGTAAGTGACTTTTCTGAAAACTCCCTTTAGCTGTTCTGTTATCGCCAGTACACCTTGTGACATCGTTATCTCCTTAATTAGTTTCCATCCAGAAATTGCCCTTTTCCGCAATCTCTGCGTCAATCTGCGGAATTACTTGTGCGGCGTACAACTTGTACGCCTCCGCGTAATTCCTTGATTTCCTTGACCTTGCGGAAAATTGCTAATTTCTGCATTGGAAACTTAATTTGTGCCCAATATAGATTTATGGATGGGCACTAATTAAATGACCTTAGCCTCTTCATGCAAAATTCTGACAAGTTCCACAGCCTTTGCCTGTGCAGAGTCTCCGGTTATCATCTTTATGCCTTTTCGTTCCGGAGGAGTTTGCATCGCCACGATTCTTGTCAGCGGTTTTCCGATCCGGTCAGCATCAAGTCCGATGTCTGCCAGGGTTTTAATATCGATGGGTTTCTTCTTTGCTTTCATGATTCCCGGAAGAGAAGTATAGCGAGGCTCGTTCAATCCGCGCTGGGTAGTAAAAAGAGCGGGCAGCGGTGCCTCCAGGATGACGGTTCCCCCATCAATTGTCCCATGGCATCTGATCTTAGATTCAATGATTTCTTGCTGGATAACCATGGAAATATTCGGAATGCCTAAAAATTCTGCTACGGCCACCCCTACCTGAAAATTATCATCGTCAACAGCCCGCTGACCTGCGATAATCAGGTCAAAAGGGATTTCCTTCAACACTGCTGCCAGAATTCGTGCGGTGCTTAAACCATCGCACCCTGTAACTGCCGGATCATTGATGAGTATCCCCTTGTCGGCGCCCATTGCCAGGGAGGTTCTTATAGCTTCGGTGGTTTTTTCCGGTCCCACGGAAATAATGGTAACCGAACCGCCATGAGCCTCTTTGATTTTCAGTGCTTCTTCAACCGCAAATTCGTCATAGGGGTTAATGACCCACTTGATGTCATCGGTCTTTATGGATACGCCGTCGTCGGCGATCCCGATTAACGATTCTGTTGCCGGGACCTGTTTTAACAATACTACGATTTCCACCCTCTTCACCTTTCTTTTGATATCATGTTTTAATAATTAAACGTCTTGAAAATTCTATAACATGTTTAAATAATATATTATTTATAGCAAACCCTCAGTTCACTTCCAGTTTGCTTTTTAACTATCCGACACAATAAAAAAGTCAATAAAAAAGCATGGTAACCCCTTTAAAAAATTGGATTACGCTTTTTTAACAAAAAAAAATACAGTACCCGTGTTTTTATGTCAATGAATTTTCGAGCCATGAATTATCCATTGCTTTGGGATATAAAACCTTTTGAATAGTAATCGGTCAAGGTTCCGTCATGTGCTTGGACAACGATTAAACATTCCGTGTTGTCAAGGTTGTTCACCAGTTCAAGGCCTTTTTTATGACCCAGAACCATAACCGCAGTGGCCAGCCCGTCTGCAAATGTGCAGGTATCCGCCACAATTGAAACACTTACCACCCCATTGTTTATGGGATATCCATTTCTCGGATCGAGTATGTGGGAGAAGCGTTTTCCTTCAAATTCGAAATAATTTCTGTAATCACCACTTGTTGCAAAGCCTTTGTCTTGTAAGTATAAAACCTTATATATTTGATCAAAAGGCGCATTTTTCTTGGGTCTGTTGACACCGATTTTCCATTTTTTACCGTCTTTTCGGAAACCTGCAGCGAATACTTCGCCCCCGATTTCAACCAGAAAGTTTTTTGTTTGGTTTGTTCTGATAAGCGCTGCAATCTGATCCACACCATAACCCTTTGCAATAGAAGCAAAATCGAGTGATATAAACGCTTTTTTTTTAATAAGATAACGGTTGGCTGACATTTCAATATTATTGAACCCGATATCAGTTAAAAGAGCATTTATTTCTGATTGTGTTGGGGTTCTTTTTTTATTTTCAGAATTACCGAAACCCCAAAGAGTTACAAGCGGTTCGATAGTGCCGTCCCAGGCTCCCCCGGTTAATTCGTAAATATGTTGCGCTACTGTCATGACATTAAAAAAATCGTCCGATATATAAAACTTTTCTCCGGTTTGCTTTAATGCATTAAATCGGCTTATTTCACTGTCTTTTCTGTAGGTGGACATACTTTTGTTGATCTCTTCAAGGCGCATGTCAATCTTATTTTTGAGTCCTTTTGTGTTTTCAAAAAACCCGGTTACAACTGTAATATGATAGATTGTGCCCATGGTTT
>JAUVTO010000188.1 GCA_030601485.1 Desulfobacterales bacterium
TCTGCCAGGGTGGTTAAAAGCGCGATTAGCCAAATTGAAAAAAAAGTTGAAAAATCAAGACCCGATCAGATCAGACAGGCGATCGACCGCCTTAAGGATCAGGTAAAAAAGACCGGACCCATTGACCGTAAAACCAATGAAGACGTAAAAAATTCCGGGATCCCCGGCGGATCCGGGGCCGTTAGTAAAAAGGTTCTGGAATTAATTGATATATATCGCATCGAAATTGCGTACCAGATTCAGAAAAATTGGGCATTTTCCGAACAACTGGGCGGGGGGCAAAAAAATCTTGAGGCATATCTGGCACTCAAAGTCATGCCGAGCGGCGAAATAAAAGATATATGGTTTGATAAAAGGTCCGGAAACAGTTATTTTGATGAATCCGCCAAAAAAGCGATTATGAAATCAAATCCGGTACGTCCTCATCCGCCGGGGGTGAAAAAGCCCTTTGTGGATATCGGCCTGAGGTTTACCCCCGAAGGGATAATAAAGTAGGATTGTGCTTGCAATAGGTTTGAAGGACAGAATGAAAAATTACCAAATTAAAACAATATGTTTAATTGCTCTGGCATCTTTTATGATTGGGACCGGCATATGCGGGGCCGGATATGATTATATTGATATCACCCATCCTTTTTTACGAAAAATTCCAATTGCAATTCCTGTGTTTAAAAAGGTTTACCCGGGAGACGCCACCGAGCGCCTATCCGGAACCGCATCTGATTTGCTCGCTGAAACGTTGGACTTCACCGGATATTTCAAAATCCTTGACCGTGACGCCTTTCTTGTGGATATGCAAACCGTAACCTCTCTGGCCAATGTAAATTTCCATAACTGGACCAGTATCGGATCAGAGCTCCTGGTAACCGGGGGGGTTTTGCTTCAGGGCGACCAGGTGGAAATGGAACTTCGACTTTATGACACGTTTAAAGAAAAATTGCTGGTGGGCAAACGATACAAGGGATTGATCAAGGATCAGCGAAAAATAGTCCGCCGTTTTTGCAGCGAGATTATTTTTTTCCTGACCGGGAACAAAGGAATTTTTAACAGTGAGATTGCGTTTGTTTCCAATAGTTCGGGAAACAAGGAAATTTATATATGTGAATTTGACGGATACAATCCCAGACAGGTAACGCATTTAAAAAGTATTACCCTTTCCCCGGCATGGTCATCTGAAGGGAAATGGCTGGCGTATACCTCATTTGCAAAGGGCAAGCCTGACCTTTACATAAAGCATTTAAGACAAAAGCGCGGGGCTGTGATTTCAAAAAAAGGAACAAACATCACACCTGCCTGGGTTCCCAACAAATTTGCTCTGGCAGCAAGCCTTTCATTTTCAGGTGATCCGGAAATTTATCTATTGACCGGAACCGGAAAAATTATTAATAGGTTAACAAAGAAAAGGGGTATTGATCTGTCGCCGACCTGGTCCCCGGACGGCAAGCAAATGGCTTTTGTTTCAAAAAGATCCGGAACACCTCAGATTTATATTAAAAATATAGCTTCCGGAGTGGTAAGAAGACTGACCTTTCAGGGACGATATAATACACAGCCCAGCTGGTCGCCCAAAGGGGACAAGGTGGCCTATGCAGGGATGAGCGGCCGAAACAATATCTTCGTGATCGGTATTGACGGACAGGGCCCGATTCAATTGACACATGATCACGGCGATAACGAGGCGCCGTCATGGTCGCCGGATGGAAGTCTTATTGTGTTCAGTTCTACACGGGAAGGGCCTTCCAGAATTTATGTTATGACTGCTTATGGAACCGACCAGAGGCGATTACTTGCCTTGCAAGGTGAGCAGACACAGCCGGATTGGTCACCCGGAATGGGTAATAGGTAATATAAGATTTTTGTCACAAAACCCACAAAATTTTTAAACAAACAAGAGACGGAAAGGAGGAAGAAATGCGAAAAAAATTATTAATAACTCTGGCCATGGTACTTATAATCCCCGGATTATTGTTCGCCGTTTCATGCGCAAAAAAGACGATAAGGTCTGAAACTTCTTTAACGCAACAGGCCGAAGATGAAGCGGCAGCTGAAAAAGCAGAGTTGGCACGGCAACAGGCCATCGAGGAGCAACGTCTCCAGGAAGAAGCGGAACTTATGGCGGCTGCCCGAAACATGTTCTTAAATGAAGATATATTTTTTGAATTTGACAGTGCTGTTCTGCTTGCCGAGGCACAGACAATTTTGAGGAAAAAAGCGGAATGGCTTATAAACAATACTGAAGCTGCGGCAACCATTGAAGGGCATTGCGATGAGCGGGGCACCAATGAGTACAACCTTGCTCTGGGTGACCGGCGTGCTGAAAGTGCCAAGACCTTCCTGATGGATCTCGGCGTTAAAGGATCGCAGTTAAGCTGTATAAGCTATGGCGAAGAACATCCTGTGGACCCCGGCCATAATGAAGAAGCCTGGGCAAAGAACCGCAGAGGTCACTTTACCATAAACTAAGGGCTCATTCAAAACGTTTAGGGAAATGTATTCCGCTTTAAGCGGGAAAAACAAATTGGTTTCGAATCGTAACCACTTATAAAACCAAATGGGGTAAAGCCCCATTTGGTTAATTTTGCCATGAAAAATATAACCATAGCTATTTTGTCGTGCATGACGATTTTGTGCGGCTGTGCATTGCAGCGGGATGTGATTACCCTCGACAATCGACAGGCTTTGATTGAAAAACGTTATTTTGAGTCCCAGCAAAAGAACAAAGAACTCGCATCCCGATTAAATGCCCAGAAACAAAATAATCAAAATCTTAGAAATAAATTTGCCGAGCAAAATGCCTTGATCGAAAGCCTCAGACAAGAAATCCAGATTTTAAGCGGCAGGATTGAAGAGACGGAATATGTATTAAAGCAGAAAATACAGACTTCTGAAAACTCATATGAGAAAAAAGAAATCCGGTTGGACCGAATAGATCGGACGGCAAGTTTAAATAAAGACCGTATCGCACGTATTGAACAGTACCTGGATTTTGAGTCCACGGAACCCGATTTAAAAACTAAACAGGGTCCCGGCATAAAAACCCAGAGCCGGGCAGAACAGAAACTTTCAGAAGATGTGATTTACCAAACGGCAAAGCAAGCATTTGACCAGGGTGACTTTGAGTTGGCCCGGGAAAGATTTCAAAAATTAATAAAAACATATCCAAAGTCAAATAGTGCCGACAATGCACAATTCTGGATTGGTGAAGTCTACTATCATGAAAAATGGTATGAAAAAGCCATTTTAGAATACCAAAAAGTCATCGAAAAATATCCCAAAGGGAATAAGGTCCAGTCCTCACTTTTAAAGCAGGGATTTTCCTTTTTTAATCTGGGAGACAAAGCAAATGCCCGTCTTATCTTTACAGAACTGATTAAAAAATATCCAAAATCCAATGAAGCCAAGATCGCTAAAAAAAAGTTGAAGGGGCTTGCTCATTAATATGGGTTGCCGGACACTCGATGACCGATGCAAAAAAATATAGTAGGCGTTCACGGGTTCAAAGGTTCAGGGGTTCAAGGTTCCATTCTTGTCCCCGGACTGCATTTGGGATGCGTATTTACGAGAAAAGCGTCAGTTTCGTCAGTCCTAATCCAAAATTTGAAGCTGAATTGTCAATTACTTGGGAAAATGAACATTTGTAACGAGGACTTCGGATCTTCAATGCCTTTTTGTCCTTAACCCTGAACGTTGAACCCTGAACCTGTGAACGGTTACAAAATATAACCGTAACGGTTTGGTTCTTTAAAGCAAATCGGTTCCAAACGAGCTGAAGCGTTATATATAATCATCATCCGAAATCCGGAAAAGAGCGCTACATGATAAAGGTTATCGGTATAGATCCGGGTCTCTCAGCCACCGGTGTTGGAATTGTCAGGGGAACGGGTCTTAAGGTTAAAGGCTTTTCCTTCGGCAGTATCCATACTTCAAAAAACCTTCCTCTGCCAGGCCGCCTC
>JAUVTO010000097.1 GCA_030601485.1 Desulfobacterales bacterium
GGTAAACAAAACGGTGCAAAGAAATGAAAAATAAATATATTATTCTAATTGTTGCAGTTGTGGTGATTCTTCTCGGTTTTTCATCCGCATATATAGTGGATGAAACCGAACAGGTTGTCGTCACTCAGTTCGGCAAAGTTGTGGGTAAAACCAAGGTGGACTCCGGTCTTTACTTCAAGGTCCCTTTTATCCAACATACAACTTATTTTCCGAAAAATCTTCTGGCATGGGATGGTGATCCCGGCCAGATCCCTACGCTGGATAAAACCTATATCTGGGTTGACACATTTGCCAGATGGAGAATAGTCGATGCGATAAAATTCTTTCAGACGGTCAACAATACCACCAGCGCCCAGGGAAGGCTGGACGATATCATCGATCCTGCTGTTCGAAACCTAATAACTGAAAACAAACTGATCGAAACCGTTCGAAAGAGCAACCGGGAGCTGGACACCTATGAAACCGGACTTGAAGATGTAAAAGAAAGACCATCCTACAAGATTAAAACCGGCAGGGAAAAAATCACCCACATGATAATGAAACAGTCCCAGCCCAAACTAAAAAAATTCGGGATTGAGATTGTCGATGTGAAGATAAAACGTATCAATTATGTGGAGCAGGTCAGGAACTCCGTGTATGGCCGCATGATTGCAGAGCGGAAACAGATCGCAGAAAAATTCAGATCCGAAGGCAAAGGTGAAGCCCGAAAGATATTGGGTGAAAAAGAAAGAGATTTGAAGAAAATTACTTCCCAGGCTTACAGAAAAGCTCAGGTAATAAAAGGCAAAGCCGATGCCGAGGCAACAAAGTTATACGCAAAAGCCTACGGCGTGGACCCTGAATTTTATTCATTCACTCAGACGCTTGAATTATACAATTCAACCCTTGATAAAGAGATCTCGCTTGTGCTTTCAACCGACTCGGAGATTTTTAAATATTTAAAGGGGTATTCCGGGAAACCGTAAAGTAAAAAAAAGCACCAGGACTTCAAAAGCGACTCATTTTTGCTTGAGTCTGCCAATTGGTGCTTTTTTTTTCGTGTACATAAAAGCTTTGCAGGTATAAATATTACTTACCCTTTTTTCTCTGATGACGTGTACGGGCCAAAAGCTTTCTGTGCTTATGCTTTCTCATCTTTTTTCTTCGTTTTTTAACAACACTACCCAACAGATCACCTCCAATCATTATTTTCATTTAAAATTGAACCTGAATTCTTACATTATATATAACTATATGTCCACATTT
Source organism: Desulfobacterales bacterium (assembly GCA_030601485.1). Taxonomy (GTDB): domain Bacteria; phylum Desulfobacterota; class Desulfobacteria; order Desulfobacterales; family UBA11574; genus S5133MH16. Next base: position 1,246 of record JAUVTO010000097.1, read on the forward strand.
ATTTTATTCAAGATCGGATTCCATGGAGAAACTTGAAAAATTCAGTGCTGAGCAAATCGGAGTCGTTGACAATTGTGTTGCAATGGCTGAAGAACTTGTAAGCAACTTCTATAAGATGTCTGCCAGTCAATGGTCGGCATTCTGCAAATACGATATCAAAACAATGGTTGATCTTTGCCATGAAGAGACAATTTTTGGCCCTTTTGCGCAAATCATCCGATATCAAGGACAGCGCAAAGATTCCTCACTGGGATCTTCGACCTATGATTTTTACAAAATATGTCTTCAGGACCACACCATCCTTGAAGTTCTTGGGAAAACACCCGGTATGCAACTTTACCCTTTTATCCTCTATATTGTACTGCATGAATTGATTCATATTATTAGATTCAGTAAATTCCTTCAGAACTTTGATGCCTCTCATGAAGAAATGACCGCGGAAGAGATGCGAGTTCATGAAATAACCCGTCAAATTTTAAGTAACATACGAATTCCCGGGCTTAAGAAAGTATTAAAGTTTTATGACAACTGGCGAATTCCTTTTGATGATTTGCGAAGTTTATAATAAATAAAAATACAGGTTACACCTTGACAATGCAAAATCATTGAATATATTAGGTCAGATTTAAATCATATAACAAAAAAAATTGTGGGATTTTTTGTTAAATATTTTTTTTTGAAGCAGGAGGATTTTAAAAATGCCGATCTATGAATATGAATGTTCAAAATGCGGCAGAGTTGATGAGGTGATCCAGAAGTTTTCTGATAAACCGCTTGCAAGATGCAAGCACTGTTCAGGAAAACTTCATAAGCTTGTTTCCCACAGCAGCTTCCATCTCAAAGGAACCGGATGGTATGTAACCGACTATGCAAACACGTCCCGTAACTCTGCCACATCTCCCAGTAAAGGGGGGGAGGCAACAAAATCCGTCACAAACAAATCAGAAAGTAAACCCAAAGAATCAAACAAAACCACCGATAAAACCAGCTGAATTATTAAAAAGTCTCGTTTTGCTTTTTGCGAAACTTAACATATTAACAAGTAAAGGTTATAAACTATACGTTTAAAGAAAAGGAGAATTTGAAAAATGAAACTCAGACCGTTAAATGACCGAATTTTAGTGAAACGTGTTGAAGAAGAAGCAAAAACCAAGGGTGGGATTATTATTCCTGATACGGCCAAAGAAAAACCGGCAGAAGGAAAAGTGGTTGCTGTTGGCATAGGCGCGCTGAATCCCGAAGGTAAACGTGTCCCTCTTGAAGTCAAAAAAGGTGATCGGATTTTGTTCGGAAAATATGGTGGACAGGAGATAAAAGTTGAAGGTGAAGAATACATGATCATGAGTGAACAAGAAGTTCTCTGCATAATCGAATAATAAACATTCAAAATGGAGGACAGACCAAGATGGCTAAAGAAATAAAATACGATATGAAAGCCCGGGAAGCCATGCTCAACGGAGTTAAAACTCTCGCTGACGCAGTGGTTGTTACACTCGGTCCCAAAGGAAGAAATGTAGTTCTTGAGAAATCATGGGGATCTCCCACGGTTACCAAAGACGGCGTAACCGTAGCAAAAGAAATCGAACTCGAAGACAAGTTTGAAAACATGGGTGCCCAGATGGTAAAAGAGGTTGCCAGCAAGACCAGTGATATGGCCGGTGACGGTACAACCACCGCTACGATCCTGGCAAAATCAATATATGAAGAAGGTCAGAAGCTTGTTGCGGCCGGCAACAACCCCATGGCTATCAAACGAGGTGTTGACAAGGCTATCGAGGTTGCCGTCAAAGAACTGCACAGGATCAGCAAACCTACCAAAGACCAGCGTGAAATCGCTCAGGTGGGCACCATTTCTGCTAACAACGACGAAACCATAGGGAACATCATTGCCGAAGCAATGAACAAGGTGGGTAAAGAAGGTGTGATTACTGTTGAAGAAGCCAAGGCCATGGAAACCTCCCTTGAGGTTGTCGAAGGTATGCAGTTTGATCGTGGCTACCTTTCCCCATATTTTGTGACCGATGCTGAAAAGATGATTGTCTCATTAGAAGATCCTTATATTCTCATTAACGAAAAGAAGATCAGCAGCATGAAAGATCTCCTTCCGATTCTTGAGCAGATTGCCAAGATGGGGAAACCGCTTGTGATTATCGCAGAAGATGTGGAAGGGGAGGCACTGGCAACCCTGGTTGTTAATAAACTAAGGGGCACACTTAACGTGGCTGCTGTCAAGGCTCCGGGTTTTGGTGACAGACGACAAGCCATGCTTGAAGATATAGCGATTCTGACCGGCGGTCAGGTTGTTTCAGAGGATCTTGGGATCAAGCTCGAGAATCTCTCACTTACGGACCTTGGCCAGGCCAAACGGATTAGCATCGACAAAGACAACACAACCATCGTTGACGGCGCAGGCACACGTGCTGCTCTGGAAGGCCGTGTCAAACAGATCCGCGCTCAAATCGATGAGACCACATCGGATTACGACCGTGAAAAACTCCAGGAGCGATTGGCCAAGCTGATCGGCGGTGTTGCTGTTATTAACGTGGGGGCTGCAACAGAGATCGAGATGAAAGATAAAAAGGCCCGTGTTGAAGATGCATTGAACGCTACCCGGGCTGCGGTTGAAGAAGGTATCGTTCCCGGCGGCGGGGTTGCACTTGTCCGTTGCTTGGATTCTCTGGAAAAAATTAAAATCAAAGCCGATCAGAAGCTGGGGATCAAGGTTGTTATGAGGGCCATTGAAGAACCCTTACGCCAAATTGTCAACAATGCCGGATTTGAAGGGTCCGTTGTGATCGATAAAGTTAAAAACGGCGAAGGCGCTTTTGGTTTTAACGCCGAAACCAACGTCTATGAAGATTTGATTAAAGCCGGTGTTATCGATCCGACCAAGGTGGTTCGTTACGCGCTGCAAAACGCAGGAAGTGTTGCATCCCTGATGCTGACCACCGAAGCCATGGTCGCGGAAAAGCCTGAAGACAAGTCCGAAATGATGCCGGGTGGTGGCATGGGCGGCGGCATGGGCGGCGGCGGAATGGGCGGCATGGGTGGAATGATGTAGCCCTGTGTAATTGACTGTTGACAACAAAAAGAGTGTAGATCAAAGCCCTTATGCTAATTATAGCATGAGGGCTTTTTTATTGAAAAGCTTGACAAATCACCGGTGGACGGGGTATAAAATCGACTGAAAAAATGGTTGGTTAAACAACAAATTAAAAATTGGAGAATCTGATGTATTGCAACAGAAAATTCCAGATGATAATTTATCTGTCTATTTTGGCCGCAATGATTTTTTTTCCGGTTCGTATGTTTGCACAGGAAAACAAAGAGATTGTGGAACATGAAACAGGCTTTTACTATACCGTTCAGAAAGGAGATACCCTCTGGGATCTTTCAGATCGGTTTTTTGATTCATCGTGGCTGTGGCCTGATTTATGGAGTGAGAATAGTCAGATCTCCAATCCTCACTGGATTTATCCGGGCGAGCGTATCCGTATCTTTCATCAAAAGGGGGCCGAAAGCTTTGCCGGAAAAACCGTATCAAGGCGCCGGACACTCGAGAAAAAACCCCAAAAAGAGCCGCTGTATTATTACTATTCCCCTATTGACAGAATTGGATTCATCAGGAAAGATCCTGTGACCCCGTCAGGAGTCATTTTTAAAGTAAAAGATGATAAAGAAATGATCAGCGCGGGGGATCTGGTTTTTATCCGGGCAAAGGGGGATATGAACCTTACGGCGGGAAGCAAATATAGTGTATATAGAACCTCAAAGCCTATCATTAACCAAAAAACAGAAGCACACATCGGAACTCAGCACTATCTGACAGGTATTGTTGAAATTACAAAAATTGACCCCCGTTTCGCCGTAGCCAGGATTATTCAATCTTACCGTACCATTGAAGTGGGCAACCTTTTAATGCCATACAAAAGGCGATCACCCAGAATTGAGCTGACCCAAAGCAAAAAAGGACTAAACGGGGAGCTCGTTATATCCGAGGAGCATGCGAATATCATTGGAGATAACGACATTGTGTTCATTGATAAGGGTAGTAAGGACGATGTGAAATTAGGACAACAGTACAGTATATACTATCAAGAAAAGCATCGGCTCGATACGGAGACCAAAGAAGATGTTCTGCTCACACAAATTGTCTACGGCACGTTGCTTGTGCTTCATACCGAACAGACCACATCAACGGTTCTCATAACCCGGTCAGACCGGAGCATTAATCCGGGAGCTAAAATTTGCAGCCCCATTGAGTAGGGTTTGTTATGGTTCATGAGCAATTCGGGTTAAGTTTCAACTATACGAAATTATAAAATATATACCATATTTCGATAACAATTGATGCAGTTGCTTAATTGTAAATTTTGTGCTTTTTGTGGCAAAAAAATGCTTAGCCAATTAAGTGTGAAGTGATCTAAAGTGCCTAAAGTTAAGGAATACTGCCAATTTGTATAGAAGCCGGAGCGTAGCGACTCCTTAACTTTAGCTCACTTCAAACTTTAGCTCACTTGTAACTTTTCCGGTTTATCCGGGTTGGATGTTAGAAAGAAAGGCTGTGTGATGAAGCTGGGAAGATGGTTAATATGTTTTCTGATGGTGTCACTTCCCCTGTCGACTTCCGCCGAATTTTATAGATATATTGATGAAAAAGGGAACATTCACTACACAGACGATTTAAGCACAGTTCCTGAAAATCAACAGACCGATATTTATGAATACAGTGAATCTCAACGTAATGCGTATGATAATCAGAAGGATGAGCAAAGCGCGGTGAAATTACGGCCTTTATCTGAACAGAACCAAGTCCGTGATCAAAATGAAGCAAATGATCTTGCTGAAACAAAAAGACATCTTGACCGAAAAAAGCAGGAGTTTGATAAAGAATATAAGGCGTTGATGCAAGAAAGAGCCCGGATTACAAAAGACAATAAAAATCTAAGATCCAGAGCAGCGGCAAAGAAATATAATAAAGTCATATCGATATTTAATGAGAAAATAGCGGATTACGAAACAAGAAAAAAGGTATTCGACGCTGAAGTTGAAGAATATAATGCCGGGGTTAAAAAAGACTTTTTAAAGAGATTAGAGGCTTCTCCCCAATCTGAATAATGGAATGAGGGAGAGCATTTCATTATTTTATTCCCATGGCACAGGCAGGCTGCCGTTAAAAACCGGGTGATGTTGCTCTTGCTTAGAGCGGAATAGAATGGACACTAATTACTTTTGATGAACTCGTAAAAAGTCCGATTTAGACGGTTTTGTAAAAAGTTCAAATTCAAGGCGTGCAAATTTTGTAATCATGAGGCGTACTTTTCGTACGTTGAATGATTACGAAATGCAGCACAACGCAGAAGTTGGACTTTTTACGAGACCGTCA
>JAUVTO010000086.1 GCA_030601485.1 Desulfobacterales bacterium
GCATTGCAGCCGGTTGTCGTCACCAGTACATTGTTTTTGATCAGTTCCCTGACCAAAGTCACATGGCCGTAATCATGCTTGACTTTGGGATTGTTGCAGCCCACCACACCGGCGATTCCCTTGATATCTCCGGACTTGATCGCGTCTATCAACGGATCCAGGGTTCCGCCCAGAGCCTTGACGATGGCTTCGGCGCTAAACCCGACCATGCATTCGGTCTTGTCTTCCGGGATAAAAACCTTTTCCGGAATGCGAAGGCTATAATTTTCCACCGCCGCATGAACGATTTCCTTTGCAATGTCAAATGCCTTTTCTTCACTGAATTCCATATGAGTGGCTCCCGGAAACTTGGCCTTGGGAGACGTGGAGATGAATTTCGTATGAAAGCATTCGCTCAGGGGTCCAAGAGACGGCATGATACACTGAACGTCCACAATCATTGCCTCAACCGCCCCCGTGATAACGGCGAGCTCCTGCTGCAAAAAATTTCCCACAATGGGGATGCCGTGTCTCATGATGATCTCGTTGCCGGTACAGCAGATGCCCGCGACATTTATACCCCTGGCGCCGACCTTTTCCGCCAGAGCTACAAGTTCCGGGTCATTTGAAGCGGCCACAATCATTTCCGAAAGAACCGGTTCATGGCCGTGAACGATGATGTTGACATGGTCTTGCTTTAAAACACCCAGGTTGGACTGGGAGCGTACCGGCATGGGCGTGCCGAAGAGCACGTCCGACAATTCTGTTGCAATGGCAGATCCTCCCCATCCGTCCGCAATGGAGGCCTTGAGTCCCTGAAGGATCAAATTGACCGGATCGTTGTCCACGCCGACGTGGGTTCGATGCATAATTTCCACGATTTCACGGTCTATACCCCTCGGGTCTATTCCCAGGCTTTTCCACAACGCCACCCGTTTTTCAGGCGCACGGCGGGTAAACTGCACAAATCCTTCCTGCTTGCCGAATTCCCCGTAAACCGCCCGGGCCAGGTCCAGGGCGATTTGCTCCTTTGAACGGCCTTCTGTTTCTATGCTGTATTCACCGGCAAGTGCTTTCAGCTTTTCCTCATCCTTGATCTCGTATCCCCCGCCTTTACCTTCAGCAGTCAACAAAAGGGTGTGGGCAAGGTCACGGCCATGGTCGGAATGGGCAGCGGCCCCTCCGGCAATCATGCGTATCAGGTTTCGCGCCACGATAATATCTGCTGTGGCACCGCAGACACCTTTCTTTGGGCCCTGGTCATCAAAAGGGCTGATCCGGCAGGGACCCATGTTGCAGTTGCGGCAGCAGACGCCCAGCTCACCGAACCCGCACTCCGGAAGCATTGCCTCATATCTGTCCCATACTGTCTCCAGATTTAACTGCTCCGCGCGTTCCAGCATTTTGTGAACACTGGGATCTATACTTTTTTCCAAAATCTTCTCTGTATAGGCCATTATATGTTACCTCCTGTTTTGTTTGTAAAAAAGAAAGCTGATGAACCCATTTGTTTCAATTATTTGAAGTACGCTGAAGTCCCGTTATTCGGTATCAACTCATGCTTTTCACCGGCCGTTTCTGGCCAAATTGATACATTAATAAATCACAACACCGTGTGTCAACGCCATATGCAAAATTCCCGGAGTTTCAGCACAATCCAAAAAGGATCCAAGAGCCTGGCTAACAGTAAAGAATCCTGGCCCAGCCTACGGCCCGGAGGGAGGACCAGGCTTTGGTTTGCCCCTGAAATGGGCTGTTTTACTTAAAGCCGTACAAGTTAGAAGTGATAAGTGACCTAACGTGCCTAAAGTTAAGGATTCATTCCAAAGCATTTTTTAAAAAGGCGAAAAATAATTTTAACTATCTGTAACTATTGACAGGTTGTTGCTTATAAGGTATTTGGCACAAAGTATGCGGAATAGAGTAAAGTCACCTTTGACGGTCTCGTAAAAAGTCAGATTTTGATGGCAAAGTAAAAAGCTTCAAATTCAAGGCGCGCAAATTCCGAGGAATGAGACGTACTTATAGTACGTCGCAGTGACGAGGAATGCAGCGCAACGCGGAAGTTGGACTTTTTATGAAGCCATCAACATTGTTGATTGATTGAAAGGCAATTATTATGCAATTTTCAAGGCTTTTACCCAAAAGATTTAGTACCCGATTGATAGCTATTACAATCATTTCAGGTTTAATTCCTATAATAATCTTTGGTTACTTAATAAACATATTCGATAACCGATTTCTTACCCAAATCAATTATGCTGTTGACCAAGGACAAGAAGAGCAGTGGCAACGTAGTGAAGCCGTAATTAGAAAAATGGCAGAAGATTTTATTCGCCAGAAAGTACTGGATGTGGTTCTTCAGTTGGAATTATACTTAGAGGCCCACCCTGAGACGACCGTAGAAGACCTGCAAAATGACTCAAAATTCAGAGATATTGCTGTTCAACCCGTGGGTAAAAAAGGATACACAGCAGTTCAGGATGTGGATACCGCTATTAATCGCTTTCACAAAAATTCCAAAATAGAAAATTTAGACTTACATTCGCTATCGGACAAACTGCCGGAGTTTTGGGCTATCATGGAAAACAGTTTGGATGGAAGATATTCACATGGATACTACAAATGGAAAGATCCTAACGGAAAAATACGTGATAAATTTATGTACATAGCCCCGCTTAATAAAAAAACCGCAGACGGTGTTCGATTTGGCGTTGCGGCAACTATTTATATTGACGAATTTACACATCCTATTCTGGCGGCACAGGATGTTTCTCACAGCACATCCCGCTACTTGATGATCGCATTAAATGGTCTAATACAATCATTCAAAACCGTGGGGTTTTTGTCTATGGGTTTGGGCATTGTGTTTATTATATTTTTGGCGACTTGGACAGGAATCTATTTTTCTCGTGCCATCACCAACCTTCAAGCGGCGACTAAAGCAGTCAATCAAGGTAACTTTGACATACGGGTAAAACCAGTTATGTCCGGAGATGTGGGGCAATTAGTAGAAGATTTTAACCAGATGCTGGCCCAGTTGTCTATAACTACGGTGAAGAAGGAACAGCTAAAAGCAAGTCAAGAAGAATTGAAGACAGCCAATGCCCAGTTGCATCAGGAAATCATGGAACGTAAACAGGCCGAGGAGGCGTTGCGAGAAAGCGAAGAAAGATTTCGAGAGTTAGCCGAATTATTGCCGGAGTCCATCTTTGAAATAAATGTAAGTGGTAATCTCACATTTGTGAATCGTAGTGCATTAGACCATTTTAAGTACACTCAACAGGACGTTGATCAAGGTTTAAATGGATTTGATATGTTCGTTCCGGAAGATCGCCAAAGAGCAATGGAACATGCTCAAAAGATATTGCAGGGAGAACAGATTGGTCTTGAAGAGTATACCGCATTAAGAAAAGACGGCAGCACTTTTCCCGTTATGTTGAATGCAGCCGCTATAATCCATGAAGATAAACCAATCGGTTTTAGAGGAATTGCCATTGATATTAGCGAAAGAGTACAGTCAGAAGAGACGCTGCGGGAGAGTGAATCTAAATTCCGCAGCCTTTTTAATTTATCTCCTCAAGCCATTGCTCTTACTAAATTAGAAACAGGCAAACTGGCTGATGTCAATAATATGTTTTGTGATCTGACCAAATACTCCCAAAAAGAGATCATTGGAAAAACAACAACACAAGTGGGGTTTTACTCTGATGGTGACAGGGCCAGATTTATAAAGGAGTTACAGACATCCGGAGAAGTCAATGGATTGGAAATGGATTTTAAGGCCAAAGACGGCGCCATTCTCAATGCACTTATGTTTGCCAGAGTCATTCGGATTTCAGGGGAATCTTTTATTCTAACCATCTTTCTTGACATGACGGAACAAAAACAGCTTCAAGCCCAACTCCAGCACGTCCAGAAGATGGAGTCCATCGGCACCCTGGCCGGAGGGATCGCCCATGATTTCAACAATATCCTTTTTTCCGTGTTTGGATATACTGAATTGGCGTTAGATGATACTGAAAGAGGAACCCCGTTACATGACAAATTGCAGCAAGTGCTTATCGCTGCGCATCGTGCTAAAGGCCTGGTCAAACAGATCCTCACATTCAGCAGACAGGCTGATCAGGAACTAAAACCATTAAAAGTTCAGCGGGTTGTCAGAGAGGCATTGAAACTCATCAGATCTTCTTTTCCGAGTACCATTGAAATCAACCAGAATATCAGCAATACATGCGGTTTTGTTATGGCCGATGCCACACAGATTCATCAGGTCGCCATGAACCTTTTGACCAATGCCTATCACGCCATGGAGAATGAAGGCGGCAAACTGGATGTAAGCCTAAAAGAGGTTGATTTAGATGCGGAAGACTTGAAAGACCCGGCTATGATTCCCGGGCTATATGTTTGTTTGACAGTGGCGGATACCGGCGCAGGCATTGATGAGTCTGTAATTGATAAAATATTTGATCCCTATTTTACTACCAAGGAAAAAGAAAGAGGCACCGGGCTGGGCCTTGCCATGGTTCACGGCATAGTCAAAAGCTATGGAGGCAACATAAGGGTATACAGTGAGCCGGGCAAGGGAACCGCATTTCATGTTTACCTGCCGGCAATCCAAACCCAGGCTGAAACAAAGGAAACCCGGGTCATATCACCTGTGGAAGGGGGCAAAGAACGAATCCTTTTGGTTGATGATGAAGAGCAGATTGTTCGAATGTCTCAACAGATGCTGGAACGATTAGGTTATCATGTCACCGCACGAACCAGCAGCATTGAAACACTGGAAGCGTTTCGAGCAGCTCCCGATAAGTTCGATCTTGTCATCACCGATACGACCATGCCGAATATGACAGGTGTTCACCTTGCCAAAAAACTTATTGAAATAAAATCTGATATTCCAGTTATAATTTGCACCGGTTTTTCCGAAAAGATCAGCGCAGACAAGGCAAAGGCCATGGGCATTCGTGGATATGTCATGAAGCCGGTGGTTAGAAGTGAACTTGCTAAAAAAATCAGAGAAGTGCTGGGATAAGGACTCAATAATCGTTCAATTTGGGTCTTATTTTTCGACACATCCCGGAGGCGGAATGGAGAACTATTCTTTCAGAAATTTATGTCTTTTTCACACCCTTGACGGATTGCGCGACGGGCTTTCGCACTTTTCCGGAGCGAGTCGTGCCGCTATTATCTATGCGGTAAAGCCTGATGATCCGGTTTATGTTTACGATCCGCAACATCTTCTTCATGGCCATGAACCCAAGCTCAAAAAACTCTATCTTGATTCCAACGAGTGGCGGGACAAGGCATCTGGCATATCCCGACTTATGCGCTCCGGTCATGTCCAACCCGAAAAGAATCTTCAACTCACAGGGCTCATCTCTTTTGGCGGCAGATCCCACTCTATTTTTTACCAGATGTGGTTTACTGAGCATCATCCGGATATGTGTTCAATCGGCCCCACAGAATGTTGGCTTGAACATGCAACCTGGCTTCTTTCCCATGATTTTGCCACTGAAGACCCTTTGTATGCAGGTAATTCCGGATATGTTTTGCGTAACTATGCAACTCATGCGGTTCGCGATTATATTATTGATCAAATGAATATCCGGCTGGGATGGGACAGCTCGCTTCGGATTTTTCCCGTTCTGGATGCCGTCATCGGCATTTCAAAAACAAGGGAAGAAGGGGAATGGCCTCAAGGAAAATTAATTTTTACGGAACCTCGTATGTTTTCGGAAATAGAATTTATCATCCGTTTTCCGGTTATAGAACAGCCCAGTCTGAACAATTTAAAGCATGTCCGTAAGCTGTTGCCGGCAGTGGAAAATTCAGATCGCAAACTTGTCTCTGATGGAAAGACCATCGTGGGAATCGCAACAGGTAATGTGAAACAGTTCCATATCGCTGCTGATTTTAAAAGCTGGCACGGCTTTTTGAGCTTAGATAATGATCTTGTGTGCAGTTTTTCTGATGGAAGTTTTCACTCATCTACTTACCAGGCCAGGCTGGTTGAGGTGGAAGAAATTTTGCTCGAAGCCAAGACCGATCCTTCAACCAAACATGACTTGTTTCAAATTGTTTCCGGAATTGTTCACACTGCCGAGAATGGAAAATACGGATGCACTCTCGTCATTGATTTTAACGATGAGCCTGTCAAAATTTCCGGGCAAAAACTTGAACCGCCCATTGACTTGCGTGAGGCAGGTTTTTTGGAATTTTCGGAATCTCTTTCAAAGGTCGACGGCGCGTTGCATATCGGAGCTGATTTGAAACTTCACGGGTTTGCCTGCCTTCTGGACGGCCGGGCCACTCCGACCGAAGATCGGGCACGGGGAGCACGTTTTAATTCCGCGCTTCGATTCACCGCTGAACACAATAACCTTATTATCATAGTGGTATCGGCAGACCGACCCGTTTCCATAATTCAGGAAGGTGTAGAGCTGAATGCTCAATGTGAATGGAAACCGGTTTCAAGATGTGCTGTTCTGCCGCCGACTATAGAAGAATGGCTTTCCGAAGCGTAAACCTTTTGCCGCGCAATGGCGGCAGCTTTAAGAACATTCACTTTAACGTCTACATAATCATAAACCCTGGCTTTTTTCTTACCCGGTGCGGGCCGGAGCACCCTGCCTATGTATTGAAGCACCCTGCCGCTGAATTTTATGGGCGTTGTCAGAAACAAAGGAGATAGATCCTTGCGATCAAATCCCTCTCCTATGAGTTGCCCTGTAGCCAGCAACACGTGGACGTCTCCCTGATTCAAGCGATCGAGAACCTCCCGCCGCTGGCTGCCGGTAAGATCGCCGGTCAAAACTTCGCATGATATTTTATATCTGTATTGCAAAAGCACCTGTAGGTTCTCACAGTGTTTTTTTCTGTCTGAAAGAACCAGACATATCCCCCCGGTGTCGTTATATACCTCCCGTGCAACATCCGATGCAATCAGGCGGTTTCTTTCGTCGTCCGACGTGAGTTCGGATATCATTTTGCTGTATTCATTCACCGGATCGTAATACGGCTTAAAATCGGTCTCCCTGACAATAATTTCAGCAGGCAGCACATCACCGCTTTCAACCAGACGAGTGTGATCGATCTTGTGATGTACATCTCCCAGGTGCCAGAATATCAATTTTGACAGCCGGTCACGGCGCCATGGGGTTGCCGACAGTCCGAGCATATATTTGGAGTCAAAATCGCTCACCGCCTGGGTAAAGGTCCGGCTGGGACATCGATGGCATTCATCGACCAACAGAAAACCCACATTTTGAGACACATCTTCAGCACATTTATACAGTGATTGAACCAGGGCCACCGTAATTTTTTCGCCCACAACCTTTTTCCCGCTGCCGATAAAACCCACGCTCTCCTCCGGAATTCCTAAAAACTCCCCTGCCCTTTCCATCCATTGATACGCCAGATCTTTGGTATGCACCACAATCAGAGC
>JAUVTO010000203.1 GCA_030601485.1 Desulfobacterales bacterium
CAGTTCCAGGGGGATTTTGATGCCATAGGGCACAAACAACTTGCGAAGGCTCTTTTTGAAACCGGAGCGCGGCTCCATGCGTTCATGGATTTTCTCAAGGATATCCGCCGGAGGCTTAACCTGATCCATAGCGCCCAGTTCTTCAACTACCGCACTTAATGAAGCGAGTTCTTGATTGCAGTTCTCGCAGGTCGAAATATGCTTTTCAACCGCTTCTTTGGCTTTTGAATCCAAAGTGCCATCTATGTATTCGGATAAAAGTTCTAAAATGGCGGCACAGTCCATATTTATATCCTTCCTTTTTTGGACACAGACCCGCCTGCCATGCGAGGCTTGAGCGGGCAGGTGAACACAGATTATCAAGATTCTTAAATTACAAAATAACAATGTTATCTGTGTATATCTGCGAAAATCTGCGTCCTATTTAACTTGTTTCTAAGCTCCATCCTTGCTCTTGCAAGTCTTGACTTGACGGTACCAAGGTTCAGGCCGGTTATATCCGCAATCTCCTGATAAGACAGCCCCTGGATGTCACGCAGCACAACCACTCGGTTTTGCTCTTGGGGCAATGCATTGACGGCCTTTTGAATCAGCATGATTTTCTCTTTTTTTTCAAGCTTATTCTCGGGAGATGGGGAACCATTCCGTATTTCATATGAACGGTTACCCTGTTCTGAACTTCCCGGGTTTTCGAGCGAAACCGTCTTTTTTTTCCACCGGTATGCGGATGACCTGAGCCTGTTCTTGCATGTGTTGATGGCAATTCGATAAAGCCATGTGGAAAACGACGATTCGAACCGGAACTTTTTTAAAGATTTGAAGACCTTTATGAATATCTCCTGGGAGCAATCGTTTGCTTCCTGGTAATCTCCTAACAACCAGTAAACCATGTTAAACAATTTGTCTTTGTGTTTTATTACCAGATGGTCGAATGCCGCCATGTCACCGGATTGAATGGCTCTGACAAAGCCCGCATCCGAGTCAGGTGAAACGGCCGGCTTTTTTATCTCTTTACTCATTAATTTAGACAATGATTATTTCAAAATGTTCCGTTGATTTAAGGTTTTCTGCAGAATAATTTCTTTTATTACTTCAAGCAACCCATAATCTTCGAAATCGGACAAGTTTATTTCAGATTATATAAAAAATCGGTAAGAACTTTTACCAGTTCACAAAAAAAAGGTAACCTCTGACACCCGGAATAACGAATAATGAATATCGAATAACGAATGAAGAATGACGAACCCAGAACCCTGCTTGCCAGCCAGCCCCGTAGCTCCGGCAGATGGTACTGGGGTGAAATTTTTCGCAGAAAAGGAGCGGAGTTTACCCCGTAGGTCCGGGAGCTCGTACTGGGGCGAATTTAACCGGGGAACCCTGAACGGTTAACACTTGACATAACATCCATTAGTATATATTGTATATATAATATAACAATTTCAAGGAGGCAAAACGTGTCTACTCAAATGATTGTTCGCATTGAGCCGGACCTTAAAAACAAGGTGAATCGCTTTGCAAAGGCCGAAGGCAAAACTACCAGTGAGGTTGTTCGGGAGTTACTTGAGGATTATGTGCGCTCTCGTGATATAGGCGCTTATATTGATGATTTGTGGAATCGTATCGGGAAAAAGTTAAAACCAAAAAGGGTCGGTCCTGATGAAATCCAACGTATTATTAAGGAGGTAAGAGGGCGGAAGTGATAAAGGTTGTAATTGATACCAATGTTTTCGTTTCCTCTTTCTTTGGTGGTAATCCCAGAAAAGTCATTGATTTATGGAAATCCGGACAAATTGTTCTTTGCCTTTCCAAAGATATTGTGGATGAATATATCGATGTGCTTCAGCGTTTTGGATTGCAAAATGAAGACGAGTTGGAAGAATTATTAAATCTTTTTGCACAAGGATTTCATATTATTTTCACAAACAAAACTCCTAAATTGCGTTTGGTTGAAGAAGATCCTGGTGATGATAAGTTTATCGAATGTGCGGTTGCTTTAAAATGTAAATTCATTATATCAGGAGACAAGGCGCTGTTGGCCGTTCAGAATTATATGGGTATTAAGATTATTACTCCCAAAGAGTTCCTTGATACCTACATGGAAGGATAAAAGTACATGGAGAATGTTTGGCTATTTTAATTTTATGGCGCCTCAAATAAGTTTATGCGTAGGCTCTACAGTTCGATTTGACTACCTTCTCTGGCAAGAAATGCTTGAGGATACCGCTTCTGGCACTCTTTATCCATTTCCGACAGAAAGCGATCGTTATGTTCCGGGTCGTGATGAAAAAGGGCCAGTTTCTTTACTCCGGCTTGTTTAGCCACCTCTATAGCCTGCTCCCAGCTGCTGTGCCCCCATCCTTTCTTCGCCCTCAACTCTTCAGGGGTATATTGGGCATCGTGAATTAGTAGATCGGCATCTCTGGAAAGTGCCACCACATTAGGATCTATTCCATCCTTATGCTCAACATCAGTGCAATATACTAAAGTTTTTTCTCCTTCCTCAATACGATAACCATATGCATCGCCGCGATGGCTGTACTTGGTAGCTGTGAGTTTAATGCCTCTGGGGTTTTCATATGAGGTTATATCCGGTTGCAGGAAAGTAAAATTCGCACCCATCTTTTCCAGGGGGACAGGAAAGAAATCATTCTGCATTTGTGTCGCAAAAAGGCTCTCAAGATCTTTCCCCATCCTCTCTTTCCCACAGATGGATATGGTGATGTTTCGTCGAGGATCATAAGCCGGCTCGAAATATGGAAAACCTTGAATGTGGTCCCAATGGGTATGTGATAGTATAATATTGATATTATCGTATTGTTCATGAGAATTTTTTATTAGGTCATTCCCCAAATTTCGAATTCCAGTGCCGGCATCCAAAATAGCAATCCTGCCGGTACTAAAAGTTATTTGGGTGCACGAGGTGTTTCCGCCAAATTGAAAATAATCCGGATCAGGTGTGGGGACAGATCCTCTTGTGCCATAGAATTTGACTTTCATCTTTTTTCAGATTTCCTTATTTGCCTTCGCTTTCGAGAGATAGATCTGTAGATAAATGAAGTATTCAGGCTCATAACAGTTCCAGTTGTCTTACACAAGGCGTCCATGATTTGAGGGGTCGTTTGCAGCCTTTACAGCTATTTGCCCCCTGCTTGATTTTGCAGTAACTTTCAACCACATACTCGAAGAGTCTTGCATTTTTAACGGCCATAGCCACTTCATCCGCGATGGACGAAAGAATCTGATCATCTTCTTTGTCAAAAAATTTGCTTTCGACTTTGTTTAAGGCATTAATAACACCCACAGGTTCATCTCCGGATATTAAAGGCGCTGCCAGAATCGATTTTGTTTTGAAATCATGATCTTTGTCAATATTACCGTAAAAGTCAGGGTCACTTTGAACATCATTGACTACCTGGGTGGTTCGCTCTCTCAAAGCCCTGCCTGCAATTCCTTTGTCAGCCGGAAAACGTTCTTTTACAAGCTCCATTCCTGTCTCGCCCACGGCAGTGAAAAATTCAAACGCATTGTTTT
>JAUVTO010000070.1 GCA_030601485.1 Desulfobacterales bacterium
TTGACCGAAAACCCCATAAAGCGGAATTCAGCTCTAATCGTGCCGCTACCAACTCTATGAATTTATTTTGGTTTTTAAATCAACAATCATCAATCGCCAATCAACAATCGTGCCTGAACGGGGTTTTCGTTCAGGCACTAGTTAGGGTATTGTATCAATATTTAACAGATGTCCCATCTTAAGTTTTTTGCACTCAAGATACCCGACATTATATTTATTGGGTTTTATTTCAATCTCTACCTGCTCTACAATACTGAGCCCATATCCTTCAAGACCGACCATTTTTTTGGGATTATTTGTAATAAGCTTCATCTTTTTAACCCCAAGTTCCACAAGAATCTGGGCGCCGATGCCGTAATTTCTCATATCCGGCTTGAATCCGAGTTCTACGTTTGCCTCGACCGTGTCAAGACCGTGATCCTGGAGTGCATATGCTTTTAGTTTGTTAACAAGGCCGATACCTCTCCCCTCCTGGCGGATATAAAGCAATACTCCGGACCCTTCCTTGTCGATCATTTCCATGGCCTTATGCAGTTGTTCTCCACAGTCGCAGCGGAGTGAACCGAAAATATCTCCTGTCAGGCATTCCGAATGAACCCGAACAAGCACAGGCTTGTTGGAATCAATTTCACCCTTCACCATGGCGATATGAAGCAAATCATCCACATCATTTTCAAAAACAATGGCTTTGAATTCTCCGGCAATTGAAGTGGGGACAACCGTTTCCACTGCTCTTCTCACAAATGATTCGGTGCGCATTCGGTATTCAATGAGATCGGCGATGGTACATATTTTTATATCATGTTTTTTACTGAATTTTTCCAAGACCGGCATTCTGGCCATGGTACCGTCTTCATCCATGATTTCACAAATTACGCCGGCAGGATTTAAACCGGCAAGACGGGCCAGATCTATAGATCCTTCAGTCTGGCCGGCACGCACCATCACTCCGCCTTGTTTGCCTCTCAGGGGGAATACATGTCCGGGCCGCACAAGATCACTCGGTTTGGAATTATCTGCCACGGCCGTAAGGATCGTGGTAGCACGGTCCGCAGCAGAAATACCGGTCGTTACGCCGCATCGCGCTTCGATGGATACTGTAAAACCAGTCTGAAACCGTGATGTATTGTTGTCCACCATCAGCGGGAGGTCAAGGGAATCGATCTTTTCCCCAGTCATGGAGAGGCATATGAGTCCTCGACCGTATTTTGCCATGAAATTAATGGCTTCAGGTGTAACCGCTTGGGCAGCCATTGTAAGATCGCCCTCATTTTCTCGGTCTACATCATCAACGAGAATGACCATACGTCCAGCCTTTATTTCTTTAATGGCATCTTCAGTGGATATAAGTGACATTATAAATTATTTTCTCCTATAAATAAAACCACGGATAAACACAAATAAACACGAATTTAAATAAAATAGCATACCACAATTTTCAGGTATTTTTTACATGTCCATTTGTGTGCATTAGCGTCCATTTGCGGTTAAATAAAACCACGGATGAACACTGGATAATAGGTAATGGATTTAAATAAAACCGGTTTTGGCCAGAAATTGCATATCGATAGACCGCCCGGTTTTATCTTTTTTATCATGGTTTTGTATTGTTGTGACAAAGCGTTCAACATATTTTCCGATCATATCCGTTTCAATATTAACCGAATCCCCGACCTTGCTGATCGCCATAGTTGTCAATTTTGCAGTATGTGGGATTATGCTCACCTCAAAACTGCCGCGAACGCAGGTGTTGATCGTAAGGCTGATACCGTCCACGGCAATCGAACCTTTTTTTATCATGTAACGAGAAAAGGATTCAGGCACTCCGATCGTGACAATGACGGCATTGCCTTTGTTTTGTTTCTGTTTTATGGTTCCCATGCCGTCGATATGTCCTGAAACAAGATGACCGTCTATGCGTCCGGAAAGCTGAAGGGCACGCTCAAGGTTCACACGATCTCCGATCTTTGCCCTGCCAAAGGTTGTCCTTGCGAGCGTTTCAGGTGACACATCAACTTGAAACCGTTTTCCATTGACCATAACTACTGTCAGACAGACACCGCTAACGGAAATACTGTCTCCGATCCTGGTCTGCTCAAGAACAAAATCCGCGTTAAAAGAAAAACGTTTCCCCTGGCCTTCAGACCGTATCTCAATAATGGTTCCCAGACCTTCTATGATTCCGGTAAACATAAATTAAAAAATGGGCGATAATGCTACCCCTAACTTCTGAAAGTTTCATATCGGTATGCGAATATTGATAATAAGGTCTCAATACCGCATTGTAAATATCCAAAATTATTTCTTTCAAAAAAAGTTAATTCAGATTTCAGGTTAGATCACTTGTCAATATACCCTTGGATCATAACATCGTTTCCGAATTGCCTGACAGTAATGTCTTTCACCGGTATGCAATCCTTCATCAAATCCACACCCTGTCCTCTACATATCGGCACACCATCATCTCCGCCAAGGATTTTTGGAGCGTAGAAAAAGAAAATTTTATCAACAATTCCGGCGGACAGGGCTGATGCAATAACCCGGCTGCCTCCTTCTATCAGAAGACTGGTTATACCCAATGCCCCTAATCGGTCCATAAATATATCAAGATCGATCAGACCGTTCTTGACAGGCGACTCAATAATCTTTGCACCCTGTTGTTCTATTCTGGCTTTTTTATCCTCTGAAACCGAATAACCGGTTATAATGATTGTATCAGAATCAGAATCGAGCCGCAACAGCTTAGCATCTTCAATAATTTTAAGATGGGTATCAAGAACAATCCTCACCGGATCAAGGCCCTTTAGATCTCCAATGCTGTTTTCCAGCCGGGTGGTTAGACTGGGGTCATCTTTTTCTACCGTATTAATGCCGACCATAATAGCGTCCACAGCATGCCGAAGCCGGTGGACAAATTTTCTTGATTCTTCACCGGTAACCCACTGGGAATCCCCGGTTCTTGTTGCAATCCTCCCGTCCAACGTGGCCGCACATTTGATAATTGTAAATGGACGGTTTGTCTTAACGTATTTTATAAATATTTCATTAAGTCTTTCCGCTTGTTCCTCACAAACACCCGTTTTAATACTGATTCCCCGGTGCTTTAAATAATCTATACCCCCTCCCTTAACGTCCGGATTCGGGTCATGCATCGCAACAACGACCCGTTTGATGCCGGCCGCAAGTATCTTTTCGGTGCAGGGAGACGTTCGTCCGGTATGATTGCAAGGCTCAAGGGTAACATAAAGCGTTGCGCCTTGTGCCAAAGCTCCGGCATCATCTATGGCATTAACTTCGGCATGAGCTTTGCCCGCAGCATGATGGCATCCTTTCCCTACGACCTTTCCCTCTTTAACAATTATGGCACCGACCATGGGGTTGGGAGAAGTAAAGCCCTCTCCCTTTTTTGCAAGGCCAAGTGCCATTTTCATGAAATATTCGTCGTGCATTATTTCCCGTCTATTCGGGTTTATGTTCGCTCAAAAGGCTTTTTAATTCAGAAACAAAATCGTTTACATCTTTGAATTCTCTATACACGGAAGCAAATCTTACGTATGCAACATCGTCTATTTCATGAAGTTTGGCCATGACTTTTTCGCCGATTTTGTGGGAAGGTATCTCCTTTTCACCGGATTCTCTGAGATCACGTTCCAGCTCATCAAGAAATTCTTCAATAATATTAACACTTATATTTCGCTTCTGGCAGGCCTTTTGGATGCCCGAACGTAATTTCTCAATGGAAAAGACTTCTCGACGTCCATCCTTTTTGATGATCATTACAGGGATTTCTTCAATATGCTCGTAGGTTGTAAATCGTCTACTACATACCAGGCATTCCCTGCGCCTGCGAATGACATTCCCATCCTTGCTCAATCTAGAGTCGATAACTTTGTTGTTAATTTCTCCACAAAATGGACATTTCATGAATTCCTCCCTGCTAACCGGCATCAAATTGAATTAAGTTAATACCTGCCTCTGTAAACATTTCTTTTGACATGGCGTCTGCATAACCGGAATGGTAGCAAATTTTCTTTATTCCGGCATTGATGATCATTTTAGCACATATGGAACACGGTATGTTCGTACAGAAAAGAGTTGCATCCTTTATGGAAACACCATGATAAGCGGCCTGAATAATCGCATTCTGCTCAGCATGTATGCCCCGGCACAGTTCATGTCTCTCACCCGAGGGCACATTTAATTCTTCACGCAGGCATCCGATTTCAATGCAGTGTTTAATACCGGTCGGGGCACCGTTATAGCCGGTAGACAGAATTCTTTTATCCTTTACGATCAAAGCGCCTACAGCCCGCCGGAGACATGTAGAACGTTTGGCCACCAGAAACGTAATATCCATAAAATAGGTTTGCCATGAAGGGCGATTTTTTTTCCGAGACACTTTTTTTATCCCGCCACTTTAGACCAAATTACCATAAAGAGGAAAAGTTTCACAAAGCTCGCGAACTTTTGTCTTTGTATTCATAATAAGACCGTCATTGTCGTAATTTTGGAGCACATCGACAATAAGGTCCGCGATTATTCGCATCTCCGGGGTTTTCATACCTCTTGTGGTAACAGCAGGCGTTCCGATACGAATACCGCTGGTTACGGACGGCCCGAGCTTTTCGAATGGTATAGAGTTTTTGTTAACGGTAATTCCGGCATGGACCAGTGCGTCTTCAGCATCTTTTCCGGTTATATTAAGATCCCTTAAATCGACAATCATCATATGGTTATCGGTGCCGCCCGAAACCAGTTTTATACCCTGGTCCATCAAACAGTTTGCAAGAACCTTTGCATTTTTAACGATATTTTTCTGATACGCCGCAAACGAATCGCTCAACGCTTCCTTGAAAGCAACAGCTTTAGCCGCAATGACATGCATCAGCGGCCCCCCCTGAATTCCGGGGAATATTTGTTTATTCAATTTATCGCTATAGTCGGTTTTGGCCAGAATCAAGCCCCCGCGAGGGCCTCTCAATGTTTTGTGAGTTGTTGAAGTTGTGACATCCGCAAAAGGGATGGGAGAAGGATGAAGCCCGGCTGCCACCAGTCCGGCGATGTGGGCCATATCCGCCATCAAATAAGCGTTTACCGATTCGGCAATTTGGCCAAATGCTTCAAAATTTATGATACGCGGGTAGGCGCTTGCACCGGCAATAATCAGCTTTGGCCGGTGCTTTTCCGCCAACACCGCCAATTCTTTGTAGTCGATGGTTTGGGTATCCCGGTTTACGCCGTAGTGGAAAAAATTATAAAGCTTTCCTGAAAAACTGACCGGACTTCCGTGTGTAAGGTGTCCGCCATGGGACAAATTCATTCCAAGAACCGTGTCTCCCGGCTCTAACAGTGCAAAATATACCGCCATATTTGCCTGTGACCCGGAGTGGGGCTGGACATTGGCATAGGGAGCATTGAATAATTTTTTGGCCCGATTTATGGCCAGTTTTTCAGCAATATCAACATATTCACATCCACCATAATAACGATTATCCGGATAACCTTCAGCATATTTATTGGTGAAAACACTTCCCTGAACGGCCATGACCGCCGGGCTGGCAATATTTTCCGACGCAATAAGCTCCAAGGTGTTTTTCTGCCTGTCGATCTCCATGTTGATTGCACCGGCAATCTCATGATCTACATTCTCAATAAGTTTCAAGTCCACACATCATTCCCTTCTCTAATGATTGTGCTTTCGGATTTCGTTAAAGTGAACTAAGTCCATATATTCATAAATACGGTAACGCATTTATAACTTGGTTTATTCATTCTATGTGTGCAAAAGTGTAAAGTGCCTAAAGTGAACTAACGTGCCTAAAGTTAAGGTATTCTATCAATTTCAATTATAATCGATCGCGCTGAAAGCGCGTTCCTCAACTTTAGCTCACTTTAGGCACTTCAAACTTCAAACTTTTAGAATTCAACTTATACGGGCTAGTTGTCTTGACAAAAATACGTAATCGAATTTACGAATTAGAGCACTAAGCGCCTAATCCGTTATCGCGGTGTCTATTCGATCAAACTTATCCAATCGACGCTGGTGCCGTCCGCCTTCAAAGGGTGTTTCAAGCCAGGCTTTCACTATCTCAATGGCAAGAATGTCTCCCACAACGCGAGCGCCTAAAACCAGTATATTCGAATTGTTATGTCGTTTGCTCATAATAGAGGAAAAAAGATCCGTACACAGAGCTGCTCTGACATGAGGAAATTTGTTGGCAACCATTGACATACCGATTCCGGTACCGCACAAGAGTATCCCGCGCTCAAACTTACCCGCTGAAACCATGGACGCAACTTTGATTCCAAAATCGGGATAATCGACCGAATTTTCATTATGGCAGCCTGCATCCTCGACATCAATTCCTCTCTCAACGAGGAATGCTTTAACCTTTTCCTTCAAATCATAAGCCGCATGGTCGCTGCCGATGATAATAGGCGTTTTCTTTTCCGGCATTGCTTTATCCTGGCAATGGAATTATTCGGTTTCAATAACAGTGCGGCCTTTGTAAGTACCGCAACTGGGGCAAGCATGGTGTGGAAGCCGGGCATCACCGCACTGGGGACAGCTCGTCAGGTTAGGGCCCGCAATTTTCTGATGAGTCCTTCTTTTATCACGCTTTGATTTTGATTTTTTTCGTTTTGGTACAGCCATAAGTGCTCCTTTAAACAATTATTTTTAAAAATCATTCTCCTGTTTCAAGGTTGAAGTTTAACTAAGTGAAATAATAAGTATTGTCAAGATCTTTTACATTTTATCATCAGTAGGCTCCATAAGTTGTTGAGAAGTTAAACGGAAACTTAGTTCGCTTCGCTCACAATTGGAATGTTGGAATACTGGAATAATGGAATAATGGGTTTTGGAATGCTGGTGCAATGGTTTATTGGGAGAATGTACCTGACAAAAACATAAAAAAACAGGGAATTTCCTTTAAAAAACATCATTCCAATATTCCAACATTCCATTATTCCATTGATAGGACAAAAACTTCATTTTTCTAAAACCCCTTTAACTTAAATAAGTTGTAGAAATTCCGAAACGTTTAATTATCCATAAGCCTGAAAGCAAGACCGGAAAGGCGCTCCGTGGGCTTGTTGTTTCTAAGGGCAATGTTCAGGGCTTTTTTTGTACCCACAAGAATTACCAGATTCTTTCCCCTTGTCATTGCAGTGTATAACAGGTTCCTTTGCAAAAGAACAAAATGCTGGGTCATTATTGGCAATAACACAGCAGGGTATTCCGATCCTTGTGACTTGTGAACCGATATGGCATATGCCAGGGATATTTCATCCATTTCAGTAAAATCATAAGTTACAATCCTGCCATAGTAGTCCACCGAGAGTTGCTTTTCTTTTCTGTCAACGGAGCTTATGATTCCGATATCTCCGTTGAAAACCTCTTTTTGATAATTATTTTTAAGATGCATGATTTTGTCGCCGATTTTGAAAGCACTGCCCATGGCTTCAATCATAACCGGGTTTGGATTTAAGACCTTTTGAAGCACCTGGTTAAGGTTGGTCGTCCCGATCACGCCTTTATGCATCGGGGTTAGAACCTGAACATCATACATAGGATCAAAGTCGAAACGCTCAGGAATCGTTCGGGTGCATAATTCAACAATCGTGGAAACCACTTTATTTTGATTATGTTGTTCTAAAAAGTAAAACTCGGAATCACCGTTCGAATCACCCAGAGGCTTCAGAACCGGAGATTCCCCCCGGCGAACCCTGTGAGCATTCACAACGATAGGACTTTCCTGGGCCTGTCTGAAAATTTTTTTCAGATAAAAAACCGGTATGAGTTTCGATTTGATCATATCGGAAAGCACATTACCCGGGCCAACGGATGGAAGCTGAAAAATATCGCCAACCAGAATCAATACAGAGGTCATTGGAAGCGCCTTTATCAAATGATACATTAAAAAGGTGTCCACCATGGAAGCTTCATCAATGATCATTGCATCTGCATCAAGAGGATTATCCGGGTTTTTTTCGAACAGGCCCTCTTTGAAATTAAATCCCAGTAATTTATGAATGGTTTTTGCCTTACTTCGGGTAATCTCGGATAGCCGTCGCGCTGCCCGTCCGGTAGGCGCCGCAAGAAGAACATGTTTTCCAAGGGCTGAAAAAACGGCATTAATCGATCTTATGAGCGTTGTTTTGCCGGTTCCCGGTCCTCCGGTTATTATAACCACTCGGTGGATAAGTATCTTTTCAAGGGCGGTAATCTGTTCCAAAGAGAGCGTTATGGCAAGTTTTTTTTGAACTTCTTTTGCTATACGTTCCGCGTCTATACCGTCCGGCGTAACGGGAACAGATAACAGGGCTTTCAGTCTGTTTGCTATACCGGTTTCCGCCTGATGAATTTCTTTCAGATAAACAATTTTGCTGTCAGTACCGTCCGGTGCATTTTCAATGACAAGTTCTCCGGCAGCAAAGAGCGTGTCAATTTCATTCAGGGTTATACCAGGC
>JAUVTO010000063.1 GCA_030601485.1 Desulfobacterales bacterium
CAACATCGGGGTATTAATGCGGGGCACCAAGCGTGATGAAGTTGAGCGCGGTCAGGTGGTAGCGTTACCCGGTTCGATTGAGCCTCACACGAAGTTCAAGGCCGAGGTATACATTTTGAGCAAAGAGGAAGGGGGTCGTCATACCCCGTTTTTCAGTGGATACCGGCCGCAGTTTTATTTTAGGACCACGGATGTTACCGGCAATTTGATATTGCCGGAAGGTGTAGAGATGATAATGCCCGGTGACAATGTAACGATTACGGCAGAGCTTATAACGCCGATAGCCATGGAAAAAGAATTAAGGTTTGCCATCAGGGAAGGCGGACGGACGGTGGGCGCGGGTGTTGTAAGCGAAATTATCGAATAAAGAGAAAGATTAGCATAATGATAATGAATACTAAAATCAGGATCAGGCTCAAGGCATATGATCATAAGCTTCTGGATCAATCCGTAGCAGATATTGTAGATACGGCCAATAAAACAGGAGCAAAAGTCGTCGGGCCGATACCTCTTCCAACAAGAATCAACAAGTATTGTGTTCTGCGATCTCCCCATGTAGACAAAAAGTCTCGAGAACAGTTTGAAATAAGAACACATAAACGGCTTCTGGATATTCTGGAGCCGACTCAGCAAACCGTTGATGCTTTGATGAAACTAGATCTTTCTCCGGGAGTAGATGTAGAGATAAAATTGTAGGATTAACTTAGTTTTCTTCGCTTAATCCACTATATAAAGGAATAGGATTTATTAAGACCTATGGGGTTTTAGCAAAAAGAAGATCCATAACAGGCGATGAATTCTATTTTTTATGAATTCATTAAAAAGGATAGAATAAAACTAATGTGTAGAGGACTGATAGGTAAAAAAATAGGAATGACAGCACTGTTTACCTCTGAGGGTAAATACATACCGGTAACGGTGGTTCAAGTCGGTCCGTGTGTGGTTACCCAGATAAAGTCGATGTCTTCTGATGGATATAATGCAATTCAATTGGGCTTTTGTGAGAGGAAAAAATCTCGTATTAATAAACCCATGCAGGGGCATCTTAAAAAAAGCGGGGCAGGGTGTTTTGAATTCCTGCGTGAAGTCCCCGTGGATGATTCCGGTGAATACAAACTTGGCCAGACGGTAAGTTTGGATTTATTCAGTATCGGAGAACGTATTGATGTTACCGGTACGACCAAAGGACGAGGGTTTGCCGGTGTGATTAAGCGTCACGGCTTTCATGGCGGAAAGAAAACCCATGGGAGTCGCAGCCATAGAATCCCCGGGTCCATCGGTTGCAGTGCCTGGCCTGCAAAAGTTATCAAAGGTAAGAAAATGCCCGGCCAGTATGGGAACACCCGTAAAACAGTTCGAAATCTCGAAATTGTCGATATTAGGCCGGAACAAAACCTTATGCTACTAAAAGGTGCTGTTCCGGGTTCCGGGCATGGTTTGGTTGAAATCAAAAAGCCCAAATTTGCAAAATAGAATTATTGAGACGGTGTTATGGCGGTTGTAAACGTAATAAATAGTAAAGCACAAAAGGTTTCACAGATCGATCTTGTGGACGCCATTTTCAATATACCCGTTAAAGGGAGTATATTGCACGAAGTTGTAACCATGCAACTTGCAAGAAGACGTTCCGGTTCTGCGGCGGTAAAACATCGAAGTGATGTCAAAGGTAGCGGTAGAAAACTTTTTAGGCAGAAAGGAACCGGACGTGCTCGTAGAGGTGATATTAAATCACCACTTTTAAGAGGTGGCGGTTCTACTTTTGGTCCTGATCCCCGGTCCTATGCATACAAAGTTCCCAAAAAAGTCAGAAGGCTGGCTCTTAAAATGGCCTTGAGCAGTAAATTGAAGGAAGAAAAACTTGTTGTGCTTGACGAGTTTGAACTTGATAAAATTAAGACCAGGGAATTTGTTAAGGTTATGAATGCATTAAACACGAAAAATACATTAATTATAACCGAAAAAAAGGATAAAAACCTGGAACTTTCAGCCAGGAACGTTCCCAACATAAAAGTGTTGAGAGTCGAAGGGTTGAATGTATATGACATTCTTAAATACAGGAATGTAGTTTTGCTTGAGTCTTCGATAAAGAGTATTGAAGGGAGACTGCTCGGATGAATCCGCATGATATTATTAAGAGGCCCTTGATTACTGAAAAAACCAGTATTCAAAAAGAGGATTACAACCAGATGTCATTCGAAGTAGATCGCAAGGCGAACCGGGTTGAAATTAAACGGGCTATCGAAAATATTTTTAAGGTAAATGTGGCCACCGTAAGAACAATGCAGGTTAAGGGCAAGACCAAACAAAGGGGCCGGATTGTGGGAAAGCGCCGGAACTGGAAGAAAGCGGTCGTTAAATTGATGCCTGGTGAACGTATAGATTTTTTTGAAGGAGCGTAAAGGGGCATATAATGGGTATAAAAAAAGTAAAACCCACTTCTCCCGGGAGGCGGTCTCAATCCTATTCAACTTTTGATGAGATTACAAGTACTACCCCTGAAAAGAGCCTGCTAAGGGTGATTAAGAAAAAAGGCGGCCGTAATGTCAATGGTCGTATTACCTGCCGGCATCGCGGGGGGGGGAGTAAGCGGCATTACAGGATTATCGATTTTAAAAGAGATAAGATAGGAATCCCTGCAAAGGTTGCGACTATAGAATATGATCCGAATCGGTCTTCGAGAATCGCTCTTTTGAATTATGCGGATGGTGAAAAGCGGTATATCCTGGCTCCGATTAATCTTAATGTCGGCGATACCGTTATTTCAGGACCTGAAGCAGATATTAAGCTCGGCAATACGCTGCCGTTGAGAAATATCCCGCTGGGTACGCATATTCATAACATCGAACTCCATATCGGGAAAGGCGGGCAGATTGTCAGGAGCGCCGGGACATTTGCTCAGTTGATGGCAAAGGAAGATAAGTATGCCCTGATAAAGCTCCCCTCCGGTGAAGTTCGAATGGTACTTTTAAATTGCAAGGCTACTATTGGTCAGCTCGGGAATGTGGTTCATGAGAATATATCTTTGGGAAAAGCGGGGCGCAAGCGTTGGCTCGGCAGGCGGCCTAAGGTTAGAGGTGTTGCCATGAATCCGGTTGACCATCCAATGGGTGGAGGTGAGGGGAGATCTTCAGGCGGACGGCATCCATGCAGTCCGTGGGGCGTTCCTTCAAAAGGTTTTAAGACTCGTAGAAAAAGGAAAAGTACTCGATTAATCGTCAAAAAGCGTACAAGGAAATAGCAGGAGAAGTTATGCCACGGTCGTTGAAAAAAGGTCCTTTTATTGATTCGAAACTATTAAAGAAGGTTCGGATAGCCCAAGAAACTCGAAGCAACAGAGTTGTCAGAACTTGGTCGAGAAGGTCAACAGTAGTGCCCGAAATGGTGGGTATTACACTGGCGGTTCATAATGGAAGAAAGTTCATACCTGTATTTATATCGGAAGATATGGTGGGGCATAAGCTGGGTGAATTTTCACCGACCCGGACGTATTATGGGCACGCTGCGGATAAGAAATCAAGAGTGAAACGGTAAGGCTGTCGGAAAAGGAAATGTCTGTAATGGAAGTTAGAGCTGTATCAAGATATGTACGCATTTCTCCTCAGAAAGTTCGTATGATGGTGGATGCTGTGAAGGGGAGAAGGGTAGAGGATGGTTTGAATATGCTCAAATTTATGCCGCAGAAGGCGGCATCTATCGTTGAAAAAATTATACGCAGCGCTGTTGCGAATGCCGATCAAAATATGGATATCGACGTAGATTCGCTGGTGATTCGAAACATTATCGCAGACCAGGGCCCCACGTTGAAACGTTTCAGAGCAAGGGCACGCGGCAGGGGGACACGCATATTAAAAAGGACCGCTCATATTACAGTCATTTTAGCTGAAGATTCGATATAGAAGGGGGGAAAAGCTTGGGCCAGAAAGTAAATCCTATAGGATTGAGATTGGGTATTGTTAAAACCTGGGAATCCCGGTGGTATGCCGGAAAGAAATACGCTGATTATATACTGGAAGATTATAATATCAGAAAGTTTATAAAAAAAAGACTCTACCATGCAGGTATTTCCAAGATTGAAATCGAAAGGTCGTCCAAGCGAGTCAGGTTGCGCATTTTTACGTCCAGACCTGGAATTGTCATCGGGAAAAAGGGAGCCGAAATTGCGTTGTTCAAGAAAGAGCTCGAAAAGATCGTATCCCATGAAGTTATTATCGATATTCAGGAGGTCAGAAAACCCGAGATCGATGCCCAGCTTGTTGCTGAGAATATTGCGCTTCAGATTATACGAAGGGTTGCATTCAGGCGTGCAATGAAGCGCGGCATTTCTTCAGCCATGCGTTTTGGCGCCCAAGGGATAAAAATTATCTGTTCCGGTCGTCTGGGCGGCGCCGAGATGGCAAGAACCGAACAATATAGAGAGGGCCGCATACCTCTGCATACCTTAAGAGCTGATATAGACTACGGTTTCATTGATGCTCGTACCACATATGGAATTATCGGTATCAAGGTATTTATTTTTAAAGGTGAGATTTTGAAAAAAAATTCGGAAAAGATCGGTAGTTGAGTTTTTCGCTTGTAAAAGACTTTTTACGAGTTTGTCTAAATTAATACGAATAATATAACGGCCTTTGAAAGTTGAACTTTTTTCAAAGGTCTCATGGAGTAACGGAGATATCGGACATGCTTAGTCCCAAGAAGGTAAAATTTCGAAAACGGCAAAAGGGCAGAACAAAGGGAACTTCGTACAGGGGCTGTAACCTTGATTTCGGCGAATTTGGATTGCAGGCAATAGAATGCGGCAGAATTAATTCAAAAGAGATTGAAGCCGCCCGTATCGCAATGACCCGGCATGTTAAACGAGGCGGCAAAATGTGGATAAAAATATTTCCTGACAAGCCGTTTACTAAAAAGCCTGCCGAAGTCAGGATGGGGAAAGGAAAGGGGGCTCCTGAAGGATGGATTGCAGTCATTCGTCCCGGGAGAGTCCTTTATGAAATGGAGGGTGTTCCCAGGCATATGGCAAAGGAAGCCCTAAGACTTGCTTCACATAAGCTTTCTGTAAAAACCAGATTCATAGAAAGGGGCAATTTGTAATGAAAGCGAGCGAGATCAGAGAGTTGAGCTCGGAAGAAAAGTTGCGGAAAACAAACGATCTTAAAGAGGAGTTGTTTAATCTGCGGTTTCAGCACGAAATCGGTCAACTCGAAAATCCCCAGAAGATGAAGCAGATCAAGCGAGAAATCGCCAGGGTGAAAACCATAATAAAAGAATCCGAATTAAACCAAGAAACAGGCTAAGAATAGTTGTTGCCATGAAAAAACAATTTTTAAGAAGACAGATGGTTGGGACAGTTGTCAGCGACAAGATGGATAAGACCGTAATTGTCCTGGTCGAGAGACTGGTTAAGCATAAACTTTATCAAAAGTATGTGAGGAGACGGTCAAAATTTGCCGCCCACGATGAAAACAATGGCGCACGGGTTGGAGATAAAGTTTTGATAATCCAGTCCAGACCCCTTAGCAAGATTAAAAGATGGCGTGTGAGCAAAATAGTCGAAAAAGCTGTTTGATTGTTATATGACATGATGAATTCGATTTTTTTACGAATTAATCATTACAATAGGAAAGTTAAGAAGATGATTCAGGCGGAAACGAGATTGACCGTGGCAGACAATTCAGGAGCCAAGATATTGTATTGCATCAAAGTTCTTGGAGGTTCACGCAGACGATATGCGAGTGTCGGCGACATAATCGTTGTATCTGTTAAAGAAGCCATTCCGAATACCAAGGTCAAAAAAGGAGATGTGGTAAAAGCTGTTGTTGTTCGCACCAAAAAGGAAATCAAGAGACTGGATGGATCATATATAAGATTTGATGATAATTCCGCTGTTTTAATTTCACAAACCAAGGAACCCATAGGCACCCGCATATTTGGTCCGGTGGCAAGGGAACTGAGAGCCAAAAGGTTTATGAAAATCATTTCACTGGCCCCTGAGGTATTATAGTTGCCGGTTAAAAGCTATGGGCGCCGGGTGAAAAATGAACGGCGGAAAATGAGCAATGACTTCAATAAGCAAAACTTTTATAAGCTTTAAAATATTATAGACCTGTGGAGAAGCGATTCATGGCTCAAA
This sequence comes from Desulfobacterales bacterium, assembly GCA_030601485.1. Taxonomy (GTDB): domain Bacteria; phylum Desulfobacterota; class Desulfobacteria; order Desulfobacterales; family UBA11574; genus S5133MH16. The sequence continues at coordinate 6,131 of JAUVTO010000063.1, forward strand.
ATAAATGGCATATAAAAAAAGACGACAAGGTAAAAGTTCTTGTGGGCAAAGACAAAGGAAAGATCGGCAAAGTGCTGGGCATAAAAAGGAAGAGCAATCGGCTTCTTATTGAAGATATTAATATTGTCAAACGGCATACCCGGCCCAGCGCCACTCAAAGACAGGGTGGGATTGTCGAAACTGAAGCCCATATCCACTGGTCCAACGTTATGTTGATGTGCAGCAAATGCGTAACACCGGTACGGATAAAGATGAAGCGGCTTGAGGATGGAAAAAAAGTGCGTGTCTGTAGGAAATGCAACGAAATCATAGATTCTTAGGCCAAGTGACGGAGGAAGTGAATGTCACAGTTAAAAATTTACTATCATAAAGAAGTTGTTCCCAGGTTGATTGAGACCTTTCAGTATAAAAACATAATGAAGGTTCCAAAACTTGAGAAAATAGTTTTGAATATGGGTTTAGGTGAAGCAATTCATAATATCAAACTGCTTGATTCAGCTGCGGAGGAGCTTAAGATTATAGCCGGCCAGCGACCGGTTGTAACCCGTGCAAAAAAATCGATAGCGGCCTTTAAGTTACGGGAAGGAATGCCGATAGGCTGCATGGTTACCCTTCGCCAAAACCGTATGTATGACTATTATTACAAACTGGTCAATATAGCGTTGCCTCGTGTTCGTGACTTCAGAGGTCTTTCGGGAAAAGCGCTGGATGGTCATGGTAATTATTCACTGGGTATCAAAGAACATATTATTTTTCCGGAAATTGATTACGATATGATTGATAAGATTAAAGGCCTTAATATCTCTATAGTTACGACTGCAAAGACTGATGAAGAGGGCAAAGAACTGCTGAAGCTGATGGGAATGCCGTTTAGGGATTGAAGATAGTCAATTTAAAGAGGGAGGAAAATTTGGCAAAAAAAGCTCTTAGAATGAAGGCAATGAGAGAACCTAAATTCAATGTGAGGCGATACAACCGCTGTCCGATTTGCGGCAGGCCGAGAGGATTTTTAAGGAAGTTCGGAATTTGTCGCATCTGTTTTCGAAAACTTGCTTCAGAAGGCAAGCTCCCTGGTGTAGTGAAGTCAAGCTGGTAATAGTATAAAATAGGTTTTAAGTGGGCTTGAAACTTGGAACCTCATTCATATTCTTAAAACATAAAACGTAAAACGATTTCAATAACGGAGAAGACTATGGCGATGAGTGATCCAATTGCGGACATGTTAACCCGGATCAGAAATGCCGGTAAGGCAAAGTTCAACAGTATTGATATTCCCGGATCAAAGTTAAAAACCGAATTGTCCAAAGTATTAAAGGATGAGGGGTTTATAAGAAATTATAAATTCATTAAAGATAAGAAGCAGGGGATATTGCGTGTCTACCTTAAGTATGATGAAGAACAGTCCAACACAATTATCGGCCTTAAACGGGTCAGTAAACCAAGCAGGCGATTTTATGTAAAGAGCAAGGACATAAAACCGGTTTTGAACGGTATGGGGATTGCGATTTTATCAACATCAAAAGGGATAATGACGGATAAACAGGCCATGTCTGAAAAATTAGGAGGCGAGATTCTCTGCAATATTTGGTAGATCTGTCATTCGTCACTGGCAAATTATTATTAATTTTGATGACCGGTGACGGATGGTTGTTTACCGATGATAAAAGGAAGTAATCAATGTCCAGAGTAGGCAAAGCACCGATACCCATACCTGATAATATTAAAATAAAATATAAAGGCAGGGTAATTACCGTAGAATCTAAAAAAGGGTCTCTGACAAGAGCAATCCATCCTGCCGTGGATCTTAAGATAGAAGACGGGATAATAAGGGTGGATGTTGTTAATGATAACAGGACCAACCGCGCTTTGCGTGGACTTACGCGGAGCCTTATAGCCAACATGGTTACCGGGGTGACCAAAGGGTTTGAAAGGGTTCTGGAGATACACGGTATCGGCTATCGTGCCATACTTAACGGTAATCAAATTGAATTTAATCTTGGTTATTCACATCCTGTTAATTTTGATCTTCCCGAGGGGGTTTCCGCCACAGTCGACAAGAAAAATGTTATCAGACTTACCGGCATTGATAAGGAGTTGCTGGGGCATACTGCTGCATCAATCAGGAGATTGAGACCTCCGGAGCGCTATAAGGGTAAAGGGATAAAGTATGCCGAGGAACGTATTCAGCGTAAAGCCGGAAAGACAGGGGTTAAGGAAGCATAAGGATATTGAAGATGGGGAAGCTGGATTTAAAGAAAAAGGCGCGTTTAAAGAGAAAGAAAAGAATAAGAAAACATCTCGTCGGCACGCAGCAGCGGCCCAGGTTGAATGTTTTTCGAAGTTCAAAACATATTTACGCCCAGGTCATTGATGATGAGCATGGAAATACTCTTGTGGCCGCATCAAGTCTGGAAAAAATTGTAAAAGAACAACCTGAATTTGAAAACAAAGTTGCGTCCGCAGATTTCGTAGGGAAACTTATCGGTGAACGGGCCATTAAAAAAGGTTTGAAAAAGGTCGTTTTTGACCGTGGCGGGTTTCTATTTCACGGGCGTGTTAAAGCTGTATCTAATGGAGCGCGTGAAGCAGGCCTCGATTTTTAGCTGTTTTGAATAACGGGTCAATTTAACTAATGGGCGAAGGAGGCAGATTTTTGTTCAAGCGGGATAAAGGCGAAGATCAGTTAATCGACAAGGTTGTGTACATTAACCGTGTTGCGAAAGTTGTCAAAGGCGGCCGCAGGTTTAGCTTCAGCGCCATTGTTGTTGTCGGTGATGGTGAAGGGAGTGTCGGTTATGGGCTTGGGAAAGCCGGTGAGGTGCCTGAAGCGATTCGTAAAGGAATAGAAAAAGCGAAAAAAAACATGGTCCAGGTGCCTTTGGTTGATGGAACAATACCCTATGTGGTTATCGGAAAATATGGAGCGGGACGAGTTTTGTTAAAACCTGCTTCCCAAGGCACCGGTCTTATTGCGGGCGGTGCGGTTCGGGCGGTACTTGAAGCTGTGGGCGTTCAGAACATACTTACAAAGTGTATGGGGTCACATAATGCTCATAATGTTGTTAAAGCTACTATTCAAGGGCTTTGCCAGCTGCAGAGCCGTGAGCAGGTTGC
>JAUVTO010000085.1 GCA_030601485.1 Desulfobacterales bacterium
CAGAAAGTCTGGATTCCGGACAATGATCCGATGATCCTTGAAGCGGTCAAGGCCTTTGACATCACGCCCTTTCTGTTGTCCATCGCCGATGTGCGGGTCGGCCTGCAAACCGGGCTGATCAATACGGTTACCACTCCGCCCATCGGGGCGGTGGCCCTGCAATGGCATACGCAGATTAACTACCTGATGTACGAGCCGTTTATGTATATTTATGGTGTGCTTGCGGTGGATCGCAAGGCCTTTGAAAAAATATCACCTGACGATCAACGTCTCTTTCGTGAAATAATGGGGCGTATTTTCCGTGAACTGGACCGGCTGAACCGCGAAGACAACGTTAAAGCTCTGGAAGCCTTACGTAAACAGGGGATTGAATTTATAAAGCTTTCCGGTGAAGCGCTGGAAAAATGGTGTGCTGACGCTCGGGAAGTCCCCAAGCGGCTGATTAACGCCGGCAAATTATCCCGGAACATGGTCAACACTTTGGAAAACCTTCTTAAAGACTATCGTTCAAAGCAACCCCATACTCATGAATAAGCATCAAGATATAACTTTTACAAGGCGGGCCCAAATGATCCTGCACCGGGTGGAAGACGCGATTCTGGTGGGATTGCTCTTGCTGATGATCGGCATGGCGGTCACACAAATTTTTCTGCGAAATCTTTTTGAAGCCGGCATTGTCTGGAGTGATGTCATGGTTCGCATTCTGGTGCTGTGGGTCGGCCTTGCAGGGGCCATGGTGGCAAGCCGCCAGGACAACCACATTGCCATTGACATACTGGATCGTTATCTGCCGGAGCGCGCCAAAGTCTATACTAACTTTGTGGTTAGACTGTTTACCGCTTTAGTTTGTACGATCGTGGCCTATTACAGTCTGTTGTTTGTGCAGATGGAGTTTACCGACGGCGGCATGGCGTTTGCGCGGGTGCCGACCTGGTTGTGCGAGGCCATCATTCCTTTTGCCTTTACGGTTATAGCGCTTCGATATTTCTTATTATCGTTTGTGAATTTAAAAAAAATCGTTAAATCCGGATCGTGATTCCATACATTTTAGCCTTGATACTGATTTTTCTGGCTGCCCTGGGTGCGCCGCTTTTCGCGGTTATTCTGGCCGTTGCGATGCTCGGTTTTCATTACCTGGATGTTAACCTGTCGGTAATTGCAATTGAAATTTATCGAATCGCCGACACGCCGATTTTACTGGCGTTGCCCTTGTTTACCTTTGCCGGCTACGTGCTGGGAGAAAGCCGGACTTCTTACCGCCTGGTCCGGCTTACCCGGGCCTTTCTGGGCTGGATGCCGGGCGGACTGGCCATTGTGGCCTTCATCGCATGTGCTTTCTTTACCGCCTTTACCGGTGCTTCGGGGGTAACCATCGTTGCGCTTGGAGCGCTCCTTTATCCGGCATTAACCCAGGCCGGATACCGGGAAAAATTCAGTATGGGTCTTGTGACATCTTCAGGCAGTCTGGGGCTGTTGCTGCCGCCCTCGCTTCCGCTCATTCTTTACGGCATCATCGCCCAGCAAATGAGCGTCGGCGCGACTGTTTCCATCAATGATCTGTTTTTGGCCGGCATTCTCCCCGCGCTTCTTATGATATTGCTGCTGTCATTCTGGAGCTTATGGGAAAACCGTCGCAATCCCATTCCATATCAATCATTCTCTGCCCGGGAAGCCGTTTCCGCCCTGAGGGAGTCCATTTGGGAAATACCATTGCCGTTTTTTGTGCTGGGAGGTATTTATGGAGGATTTTTTGCCATTTCCGAAGCTGCAGCGGCCACGGCCATGTATGTGTTGGTGGTTGAAGTGTTTATCTACAAAGAGATTAAACTGGGTAAGCTTCCGGCCATTATACGGGAGTCCATGGTGATGGTGGGCGGGATTCTGCTTATTCTGGGCGTGGCGCTGGCATCAACAAATTTTTTAATAGACGCCCAAGTGCCCATGCACCTGTTCAATCTGATTCAGGCCCACGTTACCAGTAAACTCGTTTTTTTGATGCTTCTGAACCTGTTGCTGCTGATACTTGGCGCCATTCTGGATATCTTTTCGGCTCTGGTTATTATGATCCCCATAATACTTCCCGTGGCGGTCAATTATGGCATCGATCCGGTTCATCTGGGCATCATTTTTCTGGCTAATATGCAAATCGGCTACTTCACGCCGCCGGTGGGCATGAATCTGTTTATCGCCAGCTACCGTTTCAAAAAACCGGTCACCGAACTTTATCTGGCCGCCATACCGTTTATGATCGTGCTGTTTGGGGCGGTCCTTGTCATTACCTACTGTCCGGCGTTGAGCTTGATTTTTTTGCGGAGATAGCCAGGTATTACAATAACTAAAACATGCCAAAATTTTATTGGTTATATCTAAGACAATAAAGATAGATAGTTATACGGGTTACCAATGATAAAGGTCTCAGGTTTTGTGAAATTAATTTGATTCTCGTTACCATAGTCGATCTGCATGCACTTTGGGAAGGCCCGCGGCCATGATTTTGCTGACCACCGCTGCAATATCATAAGAAACAAATCTTACTTCAAGGGAATCCTTGGATGTATTCCAAATCACGTATTTTGCATTGTTATTGCCGTCTCTGGGTTGTCCAACGCTGCCCACATTGACGATATATTTTTTGTCTTTATGAAAATGATTCACAATCCCTTTTTGAAGGCGAATATGTTGGGATACTTTACCGTCAAATCCGATGAGTTTTAGATCATGGGTATGTCCCACAAAACAAAGTCTTTCTTTCATTTTTCTGAAATTTTGTTTGAGGGTGTCATGGGGAACCTGAAATAAATAGGTGTCCATGGAATCCGGCGGAAAACCGTGAACAAATCGGCTTTGGTAAATCACCAAAGATGATTTCAGTCCGCGAATATAATTACAGGATTCCTCGGACAGCAGGGTCATTGTTTTTTGCAAAGATTTCCGGGCAGCAGGATTAAACCAGTCCAAATGCCGGCAATCTGCTACTGCCTGCTCATGATTTCCCATAACACACGGAATATCGCGTTTTCGAACCTGTCGAATCACCTGCTCGGGCTCGGGTCCGTAACCCACATTGTCTCCCAGACAAACAATGGCGTCGATGCTCGAAGCTTCAATATCGTTCAAAACTTGTCGAAACGCATCCAAATTACCATGAATATCGGAAATAATTGCGACTCTCATATGTCAATAATCGAGTTTGTTGATTCTATAACCGACTCAACTCATTATTATAAAGGGCTTTTCTGATTATCATTTCTTGTGTTTTCGGACTGTTCAACTCTTCAAGTTTCGTCTCGAAAACAATTACATCAGAATCCTCGTATGCTTTTACAAATTCCTCCGGCAAAGGATAATCCGTTTTTCACAGTACATGACAAGTGCCTCCTATGTATGTTGCGGAATTATGCAGTTGAACCTTCCATAAAGAAGTGTCGGCAGCAACTGACAAACATACGCTCAGATTAAGAATAATTCCCAACATTAGATTTTTCATAATTTCTCTCTTTATCTCTTTTTGAGAACATTCCCTTAGCAGTTAAGAGATTTTTGAAACACATCATACTCACGGATCGCTTGCTTTTGGGCGGAATCGCGAATTTCATTCATTTCATCATAATGCGTTGCCACGATATGGACCAGGTTGTTATCCAATTCGCCATTATCCGCCATGGAATGTAAAACCTCGAGGGCGGCCTTTCTGTCCATGCCCTGGCGGTAGGGTCGATTTTCCGTTAATGCCGTAAACACATCGGCAACCGCTATAATCCTTGAGCCAAGGGGCAGTTCGTCCTCCTTATAACCGAAAGGATACCCTGTACCATTAAGTCGTTCTTGATGCAAAGCCCCCCAGGAGTTTATGACCTCGAGGGCTTCAAACGGTTCAAGTGTCTGGTAGGTATGGTAAACGTGGGATCGCATGATAAACCATTCATCTTCGGTAAGCTTGTCCCGTTTCTCAAGAATTTCCGAGGGGATGGCGAGTTTGCCGAGATCATGAAGATAAGCGGCGATTTGGATCATCCTGCGCTCATACCTTGAAAATCCTGCCAATTTTGATAGAAAAACCGATGTGGCTGCCACTCCCATGGAATGTGTTGCCGTGAACTCGCTTTTAAAATCAATGAGCTGGCATATTAGCCGCGAAAAATCAACCAGTTCGTTTATTGTAAATTCCCTGGCGTGAAACCCCACACTTCTTCGTAAAATTGCCTCCATGGAATCCGATATTATTTCCAGCCATACATACTCTCGTTTGGCCAGATTCAGCAGGGCATCTACATGTTCCGGTACGAAAGCCTCACCCTTTAGCGATGAAATGGCTTCACAAATTCCTCGAACTTGACTCAGGATCGGTTTGTCTTTGGATATTTTAACCGCCGTTCGATCCGCCAGATGGAGGATATGACTGCCCAAAGGAACCGGTTCACCATGGTGAAGGGAACCCTGTCCATTTTGCCAAGGTACATGATGAAATTGTATGAGTTTGGCAATGGAAGCAAACGGTTTGAACTTTCTAAGAATCAGACTGCCGGCCATAGAATGCTGGCCGGGTTTTGTATCTTCAAATTCAAGCAGGTCTAATCTTTCCTGCAAGGAGAACGCTCCGATATCGTGCAAGGCGCCGGCGGTAAAAAGCTCATATCTTTTGTCCACCGGCAAATTGAGTTCTTCACTCAATCGATATGCCAGATAGGCGACCTGCATATGGTGGTTCCCAACAGCCGGACTCATCATATCCACGACTTTGGAAATCGACGCCACCAGATCGAAGACATTGACTCGTAGTTTACCCGCAAACATAGGTGTTTTCTCCAGTTATAATGACCGATGGGCGCCAAACCTTGTAACTTCTGAATAAATTATGAAACTCATCACTTTCCACCGTCAACGGCCGGTTACGGCAAACCGGCATTCTGGGCGCCTCCTTTATTGATTGGGTGATATATTGCGGCCTACATTTACGTTCATACTGTCATAGGAACGGAAAATCAACTTTTCACGCTCCAGCCGTTTTTCAGCAATCGGCTGCAATTTAAGTGATTTTGCCGTTTCTTGCAATGCATTTTTTGACGGAATCGCATCAAGGCCTTCTCCGATTTTTTCACCGGATACGGTATCGAGCACCATCGCGGTTTTGCCGTCCGACACCACGGAAACGGGAATTTGGTATTCATCCAAGAGCCTGGCGGCAGAAACAATCTCCCTTTCCCTCGATCCCAGGGAGCCCGGTGCACATTTAATCGCCATATACCGCGTGCTGTCCACAGAGACAACCAGGTCCACCGATGAGCAATAGGATTCATTGCCTATGGTCACCTCAAGGGGGGCGTCAACTTCAATATCTTTTTTTGTGTACCCCTTTTCTGCTATCAGAACCCTCTCAACGGTTTGGCGGTTGGCCTCTGCACCGACATCGGGAATCTTTTCTCCCGTGACAAAGTCGGTGATCAATCTGAAAGTTTTTTGGATATCGACATCCGAAGCTGCTTTTCTTTTCACCGGAGCAATCGGTTTCAGTTTCCGGCGTGCAACACAGGGAATGCATTTATTATCTTTCATAACATCCTCTCTTTTCAAATAGGTGACATAACCTCTGGATAAAAACATTGTTGGGTATGTTATCAAAAAAATCTTAGCAAATCAAACCACAACACTAAATTCGCCAGGGTAAACGCATGTGAATCCCAATACAGGGAGAACGCTCCACGACGGCGTATATCTCTTTCCAACCGACTGAAACTTGTGCTTAAGCACCCGTAAGCCCGAGCCGCGCCAGAGTTATTAAGAACAATTCTTCGCTAAACTATTCCATTGATTTTTTTAAGTAATAATTTCATTCGGCTCGGGCTAACGCGTGCTAACGCCCTTCAAACAGTCAGTCGGTTTCCAAGAGAAACACGCCGGCGCTCCGCTGCTTCAAAATCAAATGCGTTTACCCTGCTAAATTCGTTCGTTGTCCGTTGGTATTTTTTTCTTGACATATTGCCGGTAACAATCGAAGTTCGTTAAATTTTTGCTGTCATCTTAAAATATTTTTGAACGTTCTATTTTCCTTAGGAGGATAACGTAAAAAGCGGAAGGTTAACTTTTAATCATGATAATGATTTAAAAAAGTTATGGTCATTGACGTCCACATTTTGTTATACCACAGGGGCGGAATCACAATTCTTATTGTTCAATAGACCTAAATCAAAAAAGCAATTCTTATCAATATTAATTCAATCAATCATTTCAAAAAAGGGGAAGAAATTATGGACGAAAAAGAACGCCTCAATGCATTGGATGTTGCCCTAAATAATGAGATGAAGGAACGTGAGTTTTACCTCAAAAACGCCGAGAGGACCAAAAACCCCGTTGGCAAGGCCATGTTCCAGCAGATCGCAGACGAAGAGCTTGAACATTACCAAAGGCTTAAAGAGCTTCATGAAAAGTGGAAAGCAGGGGACAAATGGCCTGAAACCGTTCCCTTGAAAGTGAAACAGACAGTCATCAAGGATGTACTGAAAGACGTGCTGCAGAAGGTGGATCAAAATGCAGAAAGCGATGACGATGACCTGCAAGCTGTCCGCACAGTTATTGATTTCGAAGCCAAAGGGGCTTCATACTACGCTAAACTCAGAGATGAGGTGACCGACCCCAAAGAGAAGGCTTTTTTTGATCTCCTTGCCAGTATTGAAAATGAACACTATGTTTCTCTGAAAGATACCGAAGAATACCTGACTGATCCCGCCTCATGGTACGCTAAAGCAGAGCATCACGGTCTTGACGGGGCATAGCATGTAATGTTCATGGTGAAGAGATAGATATCGAGGGGACAAGGAGCTTGGCCGGGAAAAACGCTTTATTTAAAGCGGAGATTAATAACATATCCTTGACACGACAGCATTTTGTAGTTACAATGATTACATTATATGAGACCACTATAATTATTTTTGGAGGATAAGATGCAACCTACACGTGTCGGCATTCGAGATGCCAAAATACATCTGAGCAAATTCATCAAGATGGTTCAGAACGGAAGCGAGATTATCTTGACGGACAGAGGACGACCGGTAGGTAAAATTGTTCCGATTCAGGCGAAAGAATTGCCTCTTTCCAGTCGAATTAAAAAGCTGGAGGATATGGGTGTTTTAGAAGCCCTGCCTCAAAAAAGTCAAAAAAAACTTCCCTTGCCTATATCTGTTCCAAATGATATCGCCCAGACCATGCTGAAAGAGGATCGAAACAATGCATAACGGCCCTTTGGCAATTTATTGGGATGCTTCTACTGTTTTATCGACTCTTTTTAAAGATTGTTACAGTGAAAGTGCAATCAATTGGGCAGAAGCTGATGGCTTTCATTTGATCTCTACTCTTGCCTATTCAGAAGTTTGTGCGGTCATTGGTCGGATGAAAAAAGAGCGGATTCTTTCTGATTCTTCAGAATCAACGAGCTTTAAAATGTTAGAAAAAGGCCCCTGGCGCCGTCTTAATGCCCTTCCGGAATGGGAAATTACAAAGAACTTATCACGGAAATGGTCCCTTCGTGGAGCAGACCTGTGGCACCTTGCTACGGCAAAAAGTTTACAGAAGGAAATTCCGGAGCTC
>JAUVTO010000219.1 GCA_030601485.1 Desulfobacterales bacterium
AGATAACGGTACCGGAATGCACATTCATTGCAGTATCTGGAAAGACGGGAACCCGCTATTTGCCGGGGATAAGTATGCCGGGGTTTCCCAAGAGGCCCTATATGCGATCGGAGGGATACTGAAACATTGCAGAGCACTGTGTGCCATTACCAATCCGACCACCAATTCTTACAAACGGCATAGACCGAGCGTTGAAGCGCCGGAAAACCTCGAGTACTCCAGTAGGAACCGCGCAGGGCGGCCAACCGGAAGCGCATGTACTCAGCGGCGCCTAAGGCCAAGCGGATTGAATTCAGAACACCAGATCCGTCCTGCAACGGTTACATGGCGTTTTCCGCCATACTTATGGCCATAATGGACGGCATTGAAAACAAGGTTGACCCGGGCGAACCATTGGACAAAGACATTTACGGACTGCCCCCCGAGGAACTGGCGGAAATACCTTCCGCACCCGGATCTCTGGATGAAGCACTTGCCGCTTTGCAGGAAAATCACGAGTTTCTATTGAAAGGGGATGTCTTTACCAAGGATGTTATCGAAAAATGGATTGAATACAAGATTGAAAACGAGGTGAATGAAGTAAAACTTCGTCCGCATCCGCACGAATTTTTCCTTTATTTCGACATATAACCGGCCCCCTTCTTTAACCACCCACAGCCCGCCGAGAACTCACTCAGCGGGTTGTGGACATTTTTATAACCTCTGAACCCTGATCTAATAATCAATAATCAATTATTAATTATTAACCGTTGTTTATTAACTATTATTTCCTGAACGGTTACCAATTTTTTGCCTTTATCCGGGAAAACTCTTTCATAAGAAGATAGAAAAAACCGACCAAAATCAGGTTTATTACCGCTGTAATAAAAAATCCGTCTTCAAAGCCGATTTTCCGAATAATCGCTCCCATGGAAGCAGAACTTAACATCATCCCAAAATAGATGCAGGTATTATAGCCACCCATTGCCAGCCCTCTGGATTCAAGAGGAACCACTTCAGCAATCAGGGCGCCCACGGAAGTAAAGGCCAACCCCATACTGGTTCCGAATGCAACGGCAAATGTCACAAAATGAATCATACTCTTTGATATTGCAAAACCCGCCATGGATGCGGAAAATCCGATAAGTCCTATAACGACGAGCGTGCTGCGATTTGCAACCTTATCGCTCAGATAACCAAAGGGAATCCGAGATAAAGCGTTGGAGAGTCCCTGTGCGGCAAAAACAAGACCAATTTGCCATACGGTCAGGCTCTGGTTTTGAGCGTGGAGAGGAAGAAAGGTAATAAACATTCCCAGAGCGAAACATCCCCCAAGGGTGACAAGCCAGCAACTCAGGAGCGGGCGATTTTTCAAAAGTTCTCTGACAATGATTGAGGGGTTTCGCTTTTTGGGTCTGTCGGTAATAACAAGATGCGTTGGGGGCAAAAAAAGCAGAACAGCCCAGAAAGTTAAGAAAATGATGGTGCCGGAAATGAGAAAAACCTGGAGGAATCCCCTTTGTTGAGCGACAAATCCTCCAATTGCGGGACCCAAACTCATTGAGGTGTAAAGGGCCGTTGTATACCAGCCATATGAGCGCCCAAGATGAGTGACCGGTGAAAAGTCAGCCACAAATGACATCATGGTCGGACCGAACGCGGCCAGTCCGGCGCCGAAAAAAAGATAGATCCACATGACTTGCATCGGAGTTTTGCTAAAATAGAGTAAAAATGAAGTGATGGACAGCACAATAAGGCCCAGAGAGGCAAAAAGTTTACGTCCAAAGCGGTCGGAAAGTATGCCCATGGGCAAAGACAATATTCCTGCCATAAGCAAGAAAGCAGAATTGATTATTCCAACTTGAACTGTATCGGCACCGATAGATTGTACGTAAAGGGGTACGACGGGAAGACGCATGTTTGAACCTAAATAACCGCTGAAGGCGACCCCGCAGCAAATAAACAGCAAGGATGAATAAGACAGGGATCGCCACCTACTGTACGTAAATGTGGTCATTTCAACCTCTGAAAGAGTAAACTTAAATCCTATTGTCAGCAGAATTTAAACGGTTACATTTTGACATCATTATATCAGCTTTATTACAATTCTTTTTTTATTGATTTCAATAAAAAACTATAGTAATGGAAACTCATTGCTCGAAAACCTTTATCAGCCGGAATTGAAAACAATCTCCAAAAAGAAATTAAAAAACTTGCGATTGATTTGGAGAAACCCCTTAACGATCTTCTTGAAGAAGCGATACAAGATCTTTTCAAAAAGTACGAAAACAAATCTGATGACAAATAATGATAACAAAATTGGCAAAGAAGAAGTATACAGTAAAATATTGTCAATCATTTCTATTTTATCAGAAGCACAAATGCGAAAGCTCCTGAAAAGTTTGGAGAAATGGCAACAATCCAAGTTCGATGAAAAGAGAAAATATCATAGAAAACAAACGTTCATTTGGACAGAATGTTCAGCAAGTTCACGATTGTTCACGGATTTTATTCAAAATCTAAGCGTAAGCGGACTATTTATTGAAACTCAACTTCCTTTCTTCGTTGGAGAAGAGCTTTCGATGACTTTTTCTCTCCCAGGTACTGATGACCCTATCAAAATCACAGGAAATATTGTCAGGATAGATTCAAAAGGAATCGGCGTACAATTTGACGAGTTGTTATCTGATATTTAGTGCCTGAACGAAAACTGTCTTTTCCGTCGGAAGTTTTTTATCATTCTTCGTTTCTGTTTGTAACCGCTTGTTTTTAGGCAACCGGCAAAAATATACTAAAGGATGTCCCCTTACCAGGCTCACTATCGACTGAAGTCACACCCCCATGGCTTTTAACTATACCGTGTACCACCGATAAACCCATACCCGTGCCCTTCCCAATTTCCTTGGTCGTAAAATAGGGATCAAAAATTCTGCCAATGATGTCAGGAGCAATCCCTTGACCATTATCACTCACT
>JAUVTO010000185.1 GCA_030601485.1 Desulfobacterales bacterium
CCGGCTGCGATAACCCTGGGGGTGCAGACTGCGGGTAAACGGATACAGCCCGGGACCACCGAGATCCTTTTCGTAATCAAAGCCCACCTCAACGAGGTCTTGCGGCGTGTATACCGGTTTTACACGGATGCCGGATTGATAAATCACTTCTTCAATGGCGTCTTTTTCATTTTTTACATATTTTGCAACACCCATATTTTACCTCTTGCCATAAGATATTTTCTAAAATCAGGTAAATATAATATTAAGTCAGAGTCACAAATACTATCTACAGCCCATAGCTCACACCTCACAGCTCATAGCCCATAGGAATAACGAATGGTATAGCTAAGAGAAAGTAAGAAGGTAAGAAGAGCAGAGGGTAAGAAAAGATCGATATATCAGGAGATCTTATCTTCTATCTTTCAGCTTTGAGCTATTAGCTATTTTGCCAGATCCTGAATTCCGGCAATGATGTCGTCAAAGCTTGTACCCCCGGGGAAAACCCCTCTGATCCCCATTTCATTTAGTTTAGGAATATCCTGCTTGGGGATAACACCGCCCACGGCAACGGGGATATCGTCAATGCCTTCAGCTTTCATCATTTCCTGCAATTTTTTGCAAATTGGAAGATGGGCACCGGACATGATGCTAAGACCGATCACGTCTACGGCTTCCTGAACCGCGGTCCTGACAATTTGTTCAATGGTCTGATGAAGCCCGGTGTATATGACCTCCATACCGGCATCTCTTAAGGCCAAGGCAGTAACTTTGGCCCCACGGTCATGACCATCCAATCCCGGTTTGCCGACAAGTATTTTGATTTTCTTATCCGTCATAGGGCCTCTTTACTCCAACGCTAAAGGTTTTTAAACCACTTCTATTGTTATGTCCCGGAAATAACTTACATAAGATCCCGGGCAAACGTACACAGAACGCAATAAAATTAATTCTAACCTCCGGCCAAGGGAGGTCAGGTTGTTTTCTGCGCAGGCCCTATGCTGCTCAGCTGCTCAGGCTTTACGCCGTGCTCCGATATTTGGGATGTTGCCGATGTATCCTTGCATTTAAAAATATGTCGCCAAATCCCAAATAGCGGAGCACACTGCAACGGCATAGTTCATAGGGCCTGCGCAGGAAATGACCTGACCGCCCGGTTTTTTGCAATTACTTCTGGGACGCTAGTTATTTTTCTTGCTGAAATCGGACAGCACCATTTCCCGCCCTCGCAAAATATGCTCTCTGACCAACCGTTCCACCCCCTCGGCATCTCGTTTGCGCATAAACCTCAGCATCTGTATATGGTCTTCATTGCTGGTTTTGGCATGTTTATTATCTTTTAAAATGATTTCTCTATACCGATAAATCTGGTCTCTAAGCCCATTGATTATGTGGATCAATCTCGGACTTTTGCTGAGATCATAAAGTAACTGATGAAACTCCGTGTTGATGGCCGGTAGGGTTTGCATCTGCCCTTTGGTCAGGCAAACTTGAAATTCTTCAACTTTTTCTTCAAGCACTTTCAGTTCGCGGGGATGATGCTTGACGGTTGCCAGCCGGGCGGCATAGCCTTCCAGGATACTTCGAATGCCAAAAGTCTCTTCGATGTCATCCCGATTTAATCCCAGAACGGCAAAACCGCCTCGCGGCTGCCGCTCGATGAGCATTTCACGCTCCAGCTTGTGAATAGCTTCTCTGACTGGCGTACGACTGATTCCCAGCATTTGAGCGATATGGCTTTCAACTAGCCACTCTCCCGGAGCAATGTTGCCCCTGATAATCGCCTGCCTCAGGTTGTCGAACACATGCTGCCCGAGGGACTTACGCTCTTGAAGTGCCTGCAGGGGTCCGGGATCAAACCCCTTTAATTCAGCTCTCTTTTTCATCTGCTTTTCTCTCAGAAAGCAACTCAAGATTTAGTGTTTAAAACGGAATGGTGTCCGATTTTTTTCTTTTCTTTAAATCCAAAATCTGAAATTCAAATGATTCCTTTTATAAATCCAAAATCTAAAATTAGATTCAATCCATTTTCCCATTTCGCATTCCGCATTCCCCATTCCGAATTCCCAATTCTTTTCTATTCCGCATTCCGAATTCCGAATTCTATATGACCCCTTTTTCCTTGAGGCGGGCAATTTCATCCTCGGAATAACCAAGCTGTTGTTCGTATATCTGCTGGTTGTTTTCACCAAAACGGGGAGGAAACGAAAGCTGCCGGTTCGAAGCTTCCAGAAAAGGCGTCATATTCGGTGGTGGTGCCAGTGTAATTCGGGTCCCCGTTTCCGGATCCCGGGCATACAAGAGTCTTTTTTGAACGAGGGGATCAGCGATCACTTCCGCAACTGTTTGAATTTTGCTGACAGGAACCGTAATGGACGTGAATAGATCAATCAATTCTTCCGAGGTATAGTTTTGGGTGATGTCATTGATGGCTGCATTAAGGTTAGTGACATCCTTGATGCGGCCTGCATTTTTTTCATATTCCGGTTTGTCCAGTGAACTGAACCTCTCCTGGGACACCATGGTTTTCCATTGCCGGTCGTTTCCAACGGCCAGATAAACATATCCGTTGCTGGTTTGATACACCGAGACCGGGCAGAAAAACTCATGAGTATTGCCGCGGCGGGTGATGGTTTTCCCAAAGCTGCCCGTCAGGGTAATGGGAACGGTCAGCCAGGATACCGCAGATTCGAACATAGCCAGATGAATGCAGGTTCCCTCACCGGTGCGCTCGCGCTTGTAAAGCGCTTTCATTAGCAACCCGTAAGCGTGCTCACTGGTACCCATGTCCGGAAGAGGTATTCCCAGAACCTGGGGATCTCCGTCGCCTTCCCCGGTAAGCTCCATTAAACCCGATCGGGCCTGCAATATGGGGTCATAGGCCCCTTCATTGCTGTCCGGGCCGAAACCGGTAACGCCGAGCCAGATGATGTCCGGTCGCAATGATTTAAGACTTTCATAGTCGATGCCCAGCTTTTTGTAGTTCTTCGGAAGCTGATTGGTGGCAAAAATATCTATGTTTAATTTTTTAATCAGGGAGTGAAATATTTTCTGGCCTTCGTCTTCGGCCAGGTTCAACGTCAGGTCTTTCTTGCCGGCATTAATACACAAAAAATAAGCGTTCATGCGCTCCTCAGACAGAACCTTGTCCCCGATAAACCGGTTGGGATCTCCGTAGACAGGATGCTCCAGCCGGATCACATTCATTCCATCCTGCGCCAATCGAAATGTCAAATAGGGCAACACAGTCGCCTGTTCGAGGGATAAAACGGTAAGGTCCTTGAATAATTCCATAAAATATCTCCGTTCATAAGCGTTCAGGGGTTCAAGGTTCCATTCTCGTCCCTGGACTGCATAAGGGATGCGTATTTACGAAAAAAGCGTCAGCTTCGTCAGGCCTAATCCAAAATTTGGAGCCAAATTGGCAATTATTTGGCAAAATGAGTATTTTTAACGAGAACTTCGGGTCTTTAATGCCTACTTTGTCCTTAACCCTGAACCTCTGAACCTCTGAACCTTGAACCCTGAACGATTTCTGTATACGGTATACAATGAACAGATGTCAACAATTGTTTTTTCCACCTCCAGAAAATTCTATCTATTTGACTTACTTGATCATATCTTATATTATTTTTTGAGATTTCGTGCTACGGTGGTTCTACCTGCAGGATCTGTTTTATGCCGGATTTTTTCTTTCTTCATCTTCAACAGATATCAACTTTTAATTCAGTTATTTATAGCATAATGCGAAATGAGTTCCCTTATTGCCTGTCATGATTGTGATTTGATCCAGCGCCTGCCGCATATTTCTGAAGCCGGTACGATTCAGTGTATTCGCTGCGGGGCCGTGCTGCATCAAAAGATACGCAACAGTATTGAACGTACATTGTCCCTGACGTTCGCCGGACTCGTTTTGTTTGGACTGGCAAATACTTTTCCATTTCTGGCCTTCAAAGTGGGGGCCCAGGTACGCCAAACCACCCTGCTGACCGGAATCCAGGAACTATATGCCCAGGGATTGCCGGAGCTGTCTGTTATTGTA
>JAUVTO010000209.1 GCA_030601485.1 Desulfobacterales bacterium
GGAAATTTCAAGTTCGACAAGTTGTCCTTTTTTAACTTTCATTTTAAACGTTTTAAGTGTCTTTGTTTTGTTGAAAAATATCACGATTCATGAAATAAACCAACCATGAATCAAAAAAACATCATGTTCTCATCAAACGGGCTTGTTCTAAGAGGGACGCTGCACCTTCCGGCCGCGGAACGTCCCCCGGTTGTTATCGGTTCGCACGGTCTTTTTAGCAGCGGCAGTTCTCCAAAACAGATAGCACTTGCAAGGCAATGCAATGCTTGTGGCATCGCATTTTTCAGATTCGATCATAGAGGATGCAGGCAGAGCCAAGGAATTTTCCAGGATGTCACCTCTCTTGAGGCTCGATGCAATGACATGATCAGCGCAATAAAGATCATTCAAAACAGAAAAGATATTGGCAGCCGGATAGGACTTTTCGGAAGCAGCATGGGGGGTGCTGTCTGCTTATCCGTATTTGCTGAATCTGATATTTATTCAATCGTCACCTGTGCAGCCCCTGTACGCAGCAGTTCCATAATCAAAAAGCTGGAAAAATCATACGATTCAGACCTGCTGAACCCGCCGTTTTATAAAAGATATCTTGATTCCGACATTTCAGACAAACTTTCATCTACCCATCATATTCTTATATTTCATGGCGATTCCGATGACCTTGTCCCCCCGTCAAATGCCAGAGAGATATATGAAAAAGCCGGTGATCCGAAAAAATTGATCATCCAAAATGGCGGTGATCACCGCATGAGCAATAAAACGCACCAGGAAACTTTTGTTCGGGAATCGGCATTGTGGTTCAAAAACTGTTTTGACGGCACAATCTAACCTACAATGATTGAATAGTTTCAATTGAAGATTGAATATTTAAGGAAAAAACCTGATGAAATATTATATGATTTCTCAATTATTCATTCTTCATTCTTCAATATTCAATTTTCGATGCTTTTTAGTTGGAGTTCCCGTCGCAGCAGGTCAAGGGCTTTCATGGCAAAAATTCTTTTATTCATCAGCCGTGTATTGAATGGGAAAACAAACCGAAATCCTTTTACATCATGTGGGGTGGCAAGACCGATGCAAACCGTGCCCACAGGTTTTTCGTCAGTTCCTCCGTCCGGTCCTGCAATACCGCTGGTTGCCAGGCCGTAAGTTGCGCCGGCAACACGTCTTGCCCCTTGGGCCATCTTTTTTACGGTCTCTTCGTGTACCGCTCCGTATTTCTGTAATACTTCGGAAGATACACCCAGCACCTTTTTTTTGGCTTCATTTGAATAGGTAATCCCTGAAAAGAGAAAATAGCCCGAACTGCCCGGTACATTGGTAAGCATGTGGGATATCAACCCGCCGGTACAGCTTTCGGCAATAGCAAGGGTCGCTTCTTTCTCGGCAAGAAGCCCGCCCACAACCGCTTCCATTGAAGACCCATTCATAGAAAAAATATTTTCTCCTAATTTACCGAGAACCGATTGGGACGCCTTTTCCAATATCTTACGAAGAACCTGATCATCTTTGCCCCTGACATAAAGTTTTACCTGGATTTCCGGAAACTTTGAACGAAAACCCGGCGTTATCTCAGGAAATTCGGCCGATAAACCGGCCAAAAGTTCCCCGATTACCGACTCGGTTGGGCCGAATATCGATAGGGTCTTAACCAAGCTTAATTCACCCGTACCGCCACGAAGCTTCTCTATGCGCGGCAGGACTTCATCAGAAAGCATCCGTTTCATTTCAAAGGGTACTCCGGGAACAAAGAAAAACGAGCACCTGTCTATTTTTAAAACAAATCCGGGCGCGGATCCTACGGGATTATTAAAAGATTCGGCGCCTCTGGGAAGCATGGCCTGCTTTTTATTTGAAGGACTCATGGCGCGCTTCCGGGTTTTGAAAAAATTTTCAACCACACCAAGTGCCGACCGATTCAGAACCAGTTCAACCCCCTTTGCTTTGGCAGCTGCTTCCGCCGTAATATCATCGCTTGTGGGACCCAACCCTCCGGTTACAACAGCAACATCCGCTCTGTTGCCGATCTCTTTTAAGACGGATACAATCATATCCATATCATCACCCACACAACTGTGCCGTATGGCTTCAAGACCCGCTTGTTCCAGGACTTGCGCGATATGGGCCGAATTGCTGTCGATCGCCGCACCTGTTCTTATTTCATCTCCGGTAGCAAGTATCTCTATAATCATGATGAACCGTCTCTGAAATTTCTCAATTTATTGAAGTTATGCAGCATAATCTCAGCGAACTAGCCTGTCCCAACGCCGTTTTTTAAATTATTAAAAATAGATTGAACCTGTCGGCAAAGACCTTCAAACTGCCGGGGGTATAAAGACTGAGCCCCGTCACTTAATGCCTTATCAGGCGCATGATGTACTTCCACCATCAGACCCTGGGCCCCCACTGCCACGGCTGCTCTGCTCAACGGAATTACCTGATCCCGAACGCCCGCAGCATGGCTTGGGTCAACAATAATCGGCAGGTGACTTTCTTTAAGCACCACAGAAACAGCAGAAAGATCCAGAGTATTACGACTGTGGTGAACAAACGTCCGAACCCCTCTTTCGCACAAAATCACCTGTGAATTCCCACCTTCCAGAATGTATTCCGCCGCCATCAACCATTCGTCAATAGTTGCAGCCATGCCGCGCTTTAACACAACAGGCTTGTTTGCTTGACCCGCTCGTCGCAGCAGACTGAAATTTTGCATGTTCCGGGTGCCGATCTGTATCACATCCGCGTATTTTTCCACCAGATCAAAGGTTTCTAAATCCATGACTTCGGTAACCACAGGCATTCCGGTCTTGTCACGAACCTTTGCAAGAATTTTCAATCCCTCCCCGCCCAACCCCCGAAAGGAATAAGGAGATGTTCGAGGCTTAAACGCACCGCCTCTGAAAAGCTGTGCGCCACTGCTTTTTACATGCTCTGCAATGATCAAAGCCTGGGATTCGCTCTCCACCGCACAGGGACCGGCTATTATCACAAGATTACCGTTGCCCACGGAAATATCACCGACTTTAATCACGGTGTCTTCGCGTTTAAACTCACGACTGACCAGTTTATAGGGACGGGTTACATGAATTGCATCTTTAACTCCCGGAAGCCCTAAAAACGGTGATGCATCAACATGACCTTTATTGTTTAAAATTCCGATGGAAATTCTTTCTCCCCCTGGAATGGGACGGGCCGTGTATCCTCTCTCTTCAATGGCGGCCACAACAAAATCAATTTCTGCCTGGGTCGCCTTTTTATCCATCACAACCAGCATGGTCTCTCCTCCTTGCCTTTTTATTCAAAAAAAAGACCGTGAGCTTCGAAGTGCCCACGGTCCTTAGAAATCTTTTATGCTATCAGCTCACACCGTTATGAACCTGTCGGCACACCTCTTCCCTCCGGTTATCCGCCACCAGCGCCAAAAGCATTTTATTGTA
>JAUVTO010000162.1 GCA_030601485.1 Desulfobacterales bacterium
AAAATATACCGGCTAAGATCTTCGTCATCTTTGATGTCCTTTAACTTGTCTTCCACATACTTTTTGTCGATGACTATTTTCTTTTCCCGCATATCCGGTGCTTCAAAAAGGAAGTCTTCCAGCATGCATTCCATAAGGGTGTAGAGCCTCCTGGCACCGATGTTCTCGGTCATGTTGTTAACCTCTTCGGCAATCCTTGCTATTTCTTCAATAGCTTCATCCTCAAATACAACATCAACACCTTCGGTCTTTAAAAGAGCCGTATATTGAAGGATTAAAGCATTTTTGGGTTCCGTGAGTATCCTTACAAACTCCTTTTGACCCAGAGCGTCCAGTTCAACCCTTATGGGAAACCGCCCCTGGAGCTCCGGAATTAAATCCGAAGGCTTGACGGTATGAAAAGCCCCTGCAGCAATGAAAAGGATATTGTCTGTCTTAACCGGTCCGTACTTTGTTGTAACCGTGCTCCCTTCAATGATCGGGAGAAGATCCCTCTGGACACCCTCCCTGGAAACGTCGGGACCATGGGTGCCGTTTTTCCCGGCAATTTTATCAATTTCATCAAGAAAAATTATTCCTGACTGCTCGACTTTTATTATGGCCTCTTTTACCACCTTGTCCATATCTACCAGGTTCTGAGCTTCTTCAGCCGCCAGCATCTCCATGGCTTCGGGTACTTTTACCTTGCGCCGCTTTGTACTTTTGGGAAGAAGACCGCCGATCATATCTTTAAAATTAATCCCTATCTCCTCCATACCGACGTTGGAAAAAATCTCCACCATGGGCATGGTTCCCTCTGATACGTCAAGATCAACGTATCGATTGTCCAGTTTCCCCTGACGAAGCATTTTCCGAAGCTTCTCCCTTGTGGGAGAAGATTCAGCGCTTTTGGATGTTACAAGTTCAAACTGGGTCTCCTTTGAATCTTCACGTTTCTGTGTGGGCTGCACTCCTCCTTTTGGAAGCAAAAGATCGAGCATCCTCTCTTCGGCAATCTGCCATCCTTTTTCTTTTACAGCCTCCTGCTCCTTTGATTTAAGTGCATTGACCGTAAGTTCGAGAAGATCCCTTACCATAGATTCAACATCCCGTCCCACATATCCTACTTCCGTAAACTTGGAAGCCTCAACTTTAGTAAATGGAGAATCGGTTAAATTTGAAAGCCTTCTCGCTATCTCTGTCTTCCCTACCCCGGTGGGGCCGATAAGAATAATATTCTTGGGGACAATTTCGTCACGAAGATCTTCCGGTACCTGCTGCCGGCGCCAACGATTCCGTAAAGCAATGGCAACAGAACGTTTTGCCCGATGCTGGCCAATGATATATTTATCAAGTTCTTGAACGATTTGGATTGGTTTTAGGCTGCTCATTTTTTGTTTACGACCTGTTATGGATAATTTAACGTCTCGGAATTTCTACAATTCTTCAATCGTAATCTTATCATTTGTAAATACGCACAGGGAACCGGCAATTTTCATTGCCTCTTTTACAATATCAACAGCATCCATATCCGTATTTCTTATCATGGCTTTTGCCGCCGCCTGGGCTCCCATGCCCCCGGACCCTATACCCATAAGTCCCTCGTCCGGTTCAATCACATCACCGCTTCCCGAGATAACAAACATGTTTTTATCGTCCACCGCAATCATGATGGCTTCCAGACGCCTCAAATACTTGTCGGTACGCCAGTCCCGTGCCAGTTCAACGGCGCTGCGAGTCAGGTTCCCGTTATACCGATCGAGCTTTTTTTCCAGCCGTTCCGAAAGGTTTAAGGCATCGGCAGTGGCGCCGGCAAATCCAACGATTATTCTGTCATTGTAAATCCTTCTGACTTTTTTTGCTCGATGTTTTATAACAATATTATTCAATGTAACCTGGCCGTCACCGGCTACAGCCACTTTGCCCTTATGCCTGACGGCAAGAATTGTTGTGCCATGAAATTTCATCGTTTTATTTTTGTTCCCGCGTTATCGTCTCGGATGCGCTTTATCATAAGTTTCCATTAATCTGTCGATACTTACATGAGTATATTTCTGGGTCGTAGAAAGGCTTTTATGGCCCAACAGCTCTTGCACCACCCTCAAATCCGCCCCTGCATCGAGTAAGTGGGTTGCAAATGAATGGCGCATGGAATGGGGGGAAACCGGTATTAACAATCCGCATTCTTTTGCTGTCTTTTCCAGAATACGCGCGATGGAACGGGTGGTAAGGCGCCCATTGTTTTTGTTTAAAAAAAGTGGCGTATTTTCGTCAGTGCGTATGCCGGCTTCGATTTGCAACCTTTTTCTGTAATCGGAAATAGCCGTTAACGCCTTTTTGCCCACAGGCACAATCCGTTCCTTGTTCCCTTTTCCAAGCACGCGGATCACTTGCTTTGTAAAATCAACATCAAACATATTCATACCGGCAAGCTCCGAAACCCGTATACCGCTTGAATAAAGGGTTTCAAAAATTGCACGGCTCCTTAAACCAAAAAGCGTATCCGTGCTTATGGAATCGAGCAACCTGAAAATATCATCAACAGGGAGGTAGACGGGAATCGTTTTTTGCTGTTTTGGCGTTAAAATCGAATCAAGGGGGTTATCCAGAATAACGCCGCGTTTGACAAGGTATCTGAAAAAAGAACGGATGGCTGAAAGCTTCCGCGCTATGGTAACCCTTTTGTTCTTTTTGTGTAAAAACCCCAGATACCCCCTTATCATCAACCCATCGACCTGAGCTGCAGTAAACTTATCTATAGAATTTTGGTTCTTCTTCCCTGAAAAGCGTTCTTTATAAATAAATGATACAAACTCTTTGAGATCGTGAGAGTAAGCACGGCACGTATTCGCAGAGTATCCCTTTTCAGAGGAAAGGGACTCGATGAAAGATCTTATCTGATTCTTCAAAGAAAGTGAAATCATCAAAATCAAGCGGCTCTGCGTGTCTTTTTCTTCAGTTTAGTGATCCGGCGTCTGTAAATTTTCGCCATTTTATTATCATTATTGCTAAGAGCGGCTTGACGATCCGCCTTCAGCGTTTTAATCTTTTTTTTATTTTCCCGGACCGAGGAATCAGTCTTTTTCGCTAAATCTTCTGTTATGCCTCTTGCTTTTTTTATTGCGCTGATGAGCTCGGGCTTGTTCATTCCATAAACACCTGTTATCTCAGGTATTTGTTTGCCAATCTCCCTCAATTCCTTGGCCGTCATTTTCTCCAGCGGTTTTTCTTTTGCCTCTTTTTTCTTTCCACCCATATTCTGAAGATCTCCTTTTCTATACTTTGTTTATAAAGCACAAGCGGAGGCTGGAAAACCCCCGCTAAAAAGATAATTCGTTAACAATTTTTACATATTATGTCAATAAATAGATGACCGTTAGTCTCCCTTGCCTTTTTTCTCTTTATACATAATCTCAAGGAACGGCCTGAAAAGATCGATAGGAAACGGAAAGATTGTGGTTGTATTTTGCTCGGTAGACATCTCCTGCATGGTCTGGAGATATCTAAGCTGCAGAGCAATGGGATGTTCACTAATAATTTCAGCAGCCTCAGCCAGCTTGTTTGCGGCCTGGAATTCACCGTCTGCATTGATTATTTTGGCACGCCGTTCCCTCTCCGCCTCGGCCTGCTTGGCCATGGACCGCTGCATCTCCTGGGGCAAATCGATATGCTTGAGCTCCACCGTTGCGACCTTTATGCCCCACGGGTCCGTATGCATATCCAGAATTTCCTGAAGCTGAGAATTAATCTTTTCCCTTGCAGATAACAGTTCATCTAGTTCTGCCTGACCGCATACGCTCCGTAACGTTGTCTGTGCCAGCTGTGACATTGCATAATTGTATTCTTCCACTTCGATAACCGCTTTTATGGGTTCAATGACCCTGAAATAGATAACGGCATTTACCTTTACGGAAACATTGTCCTTGGTAATAACGTCCTGGGGATCAACATCCATGACCACAAGACGCATACTTACCTTTACCATTTTGTCAACAATCGGAATAAGGATGATCAGCCCGGGCCCTTTTGCCTTTATCACCCTCCCGAGCCTGAATATAACCCCTCGTTCATACTCGTTTAGAATGCGTATGGCCGCAGAGAGAAAAAAAACAGTCATTATAATTATGGCGATTACCGTATACATTATATACTCCTTTCAACCGGTTCCACTTCAAGGACAAGATTAACGATCTTTACAACCCGGACCCTAACACCGGTTTGGATTGGATCTTTTGAGGTTGCTTTCCACAGTTCTCCGTGCACAAACACCTTGCCTTCAGGCATGAGGACTTCTCTTACCACCCCGATTTCCCCGATCAGGCCTCGTGCACCTGTTCTCGGTTTAGACAGATGTGATTTAAAAACAAGACCTGAAACAACCACAAAAAAGCCTGAAATCGGAACAAGGGTCGATATGAGCACTTGCCATGACAGTCTCATACCAACGCCGCTGTTTTCAAATAACATAATAGAGCCGAGCAAAAGCGAAGTAATGCCCGCTATACTCAAAAGCCCGTAACTGGCAATTTTCATCTCCATAATAAAAAAAATAAGGGCAAGAACGATAAGAAGAAATCCTGCATAGTTAACCGGTATGGTCTGAAATGCAAAGAACGCCAGGATAATGGAAATCCCGCCGACAACCCCGGGAAAAACAGCGCCGGGGTGTGACAATTCAAAATAAAGACCGGCAAGACCGATCATCATAAGA
>JAUVTO010000051.1 GCA_030601485.1 Desulfobacterales bacterium
CTCACAGATACTGCGCAGATCCTTAATATTATCAAGCGGTCAAGAAAAGGCATTGATGTTGCTACTTTGAAACAAAAGACCGGTCTCGATGAGAAAAAAATTCGGAATATGATCTATAAAGCACACAAAGAGGGCATCATCAGGCGAGCGGGACGGGGAATCTACATGGGGACGAAACACCGCAGATAATATTAAAGGCGACCTTCTATTCTCTGCCAGGACAGATGTGCTGCCGCCATTCAATGTCTATTGCCAGGTTGTCAACACCGGAGAACAGTCAAGGCGAGCCAATCAATTGCGTGGTGAGATATTTTGGACTTTGTAAGCACTCTGACGTAAGAGAGGGCAAAATTTTATAGCAAGATACCAGAAAAAGGGAGCTAAGGGGAAAATGAAAGACGTTATATTGATATTTTTATTGGCTCTCCTCTTGGGGGCGTGGATCAATCTTGTTTTAAAACGTATGAAGGAAAAAAAGAGATTACAGAAAGAGACCAAAGAAATGCTTGAAAAGCGGATTAAGGATAGAGTCATGCCTGTTCGGCGTGACGTGCAGAAGGCTTGGATAAAGGAAAAAACGGTTTATTTTTCAAAACAAATTACAGGATCAAGAAAAAGTATTTATTCATATCTTCGAAAAGATCTCAGAAGTGGTAAAGAAAGGCGCAAAAGCAGGGTTACGGTCGGTATAATTTTTGAATTTATCGACCGCAGGCAGGCCGACAGTACCCGGTATACAGGGCCTGAAAGGCGAAGCGGTGTAGACAGGAGGGGCAAAGTTTGGGATAGAAGAAAACCTGTTGTATTCCAATATAGCTAAATGAACCACACGCCTTTATACGAACCCGAATTAAGGATAAGCATTCATTGCAACTCTCATTATTATTTTGATATTCTTGGTTTTAACCTTCTATCGGGCCTACTTCTCCGTTCCTTGCCGGATCTGCGCTCCGGTATATGTGAAGTGTAACTAAATTCCCGCCTGTCAGTTCCTGAGCGACGTCCTCCATTGTCGGGTAGTATATTGGTCATGGCAAAGATAGTCTGCTATTTAAAGAACTTTTTTCGTCCAAATACCGCCATGCCGATTAAACCTAAGTCTAAAAGAATCATGGTTGCTGGTTCAGGGACTGGAGCGCTGGTTAAAGATACATTGTCTGAGGCAGTGCCAGTTAACCAGTTTAATTTCCTTTGTCCCCCTTTTAGAACGTTTTGCTTATCTTATGTATTGACGGTCTCGTAAAAAGCCCAACTTCTGCGTTGTGCTGCATTTCGAAATCATTCAACATACGATAAGTACGCCTCATGATTACAAAATTTGCACGCCTTGAATTTGAACTTTTTACGAAACCGTCTAAATCGGAGTTTTTACGAGTTCATCATGTATTGATTGAATCTATAAATCTATGATTATATATGCAAAAACTATGCAGAACCGGACAATTTTTTACCACCGTTAAATTTCAAGTAGTTAGCTTAAATGAAAAGAAGCTTACCATAATATTGTGAAATAAATACCATAGTTTATGTTACATTTTTTACATATTGGGTAATTCAGGTAACACCCATTTAATATTTTCTTCTTAATTTATATTTTTTCAATTCGTATCGAACGGTTATCCAAAATATATCATCGGGGGGTATTTCGGCACCGAATTCCCGGATGGCTCTTTTTGCAAGAGTAGAAAACGCTCTTTGGAATGCCGGGCCATGGTGGCCTTCGCGCAGTAATGTTTTGCGAATAAAAAGCGCTTTGAAGTCAATGTTCCAGGGGTTTTTGAAAAGGGTTTTTTCCCTATACTCTCTGGTTTTAAAAGCGTTATACCTGTAAACCGCAACATGTGCCAGTTCGTGAATCAGGGTTCCCTTCCAGTCTCCGAGGTAAGGCCACAATTTAATTGTAATTTTGGCCACGTTACCCTTACGGTCTGTCACGTGTGCTTTCAGGTCTTTAAAAACCATACGTCCCGACACCATGCCAAGGGCAGGCTTGACCTGATTTTTTAAAAAAACGCCACCATATCTGTTTGCAAAATATTTAATACCATCCTTGCTTTCACACGGGTAGCATTTATTCCCGAAATAATCTGTGAAAACTTCACTTTCCGGTTTCTGAATACTGATAAGGATATTTAAAACACCCGGCTCCTTGATTTCATCCTCTGGCGCCAGAACCACATTCCAGCTTTTGGGCGTGATCCGGTCGGCAAACCGGCGTATTTCTTCTTTTTGTACGTCTGACAACATAGTTGTTTCTTAAGACCTATTCGGAGAAACTGCGTCCTATTTACTTTTGAGTTCTACCAGGGAAGCGCCCCAGCCTCCGGCTTCAGGGGGCGCATCTTGGAAAGATTTTACCATGAGATTTTTTTCTAAAAGCCCTTGAACTCTCTTTTTCAAAATTCCCCGGCCCTTTCCATGAACAATTCTCACAGAGTAAATACCTTCATTAATGCAAGCTTCAAAATAATCGACAAGAAGATCCGGTATGTCTTTGGGCTTAAAGGTATGAAGATCTAAAATATCATCTATGGGAATTTTTACGGGTTGCACGTAAAATAGCTATCCTTTTGAGTTGTTACGAATTCATGACAATCTCGTAAAAAGTCGAAATTCGACGGCAAAGTAAAAAGCTCCAAATTCAAGGCGCGCAAATCCTGAGGAATGAGGCGTACTTATAGTACGCTGCAATGACGAAGGATGTAGCGCAACGCAGAAGTTGGACTTTTTACGAAGCCGTCAATTCATTAATCTTGATATTATTGTATATGCTGCTATAATACCCTCGTATTATTATGATAAAAAAATCTTTAATTATGAACCTTGTATCCAGAACCCAGAACCCTGAACCTTGAACCCTGAACCCTGAACCCTGAACCCTGAACCCTGAACCCTGAACCAGTATCTTGTACCATGTATCCGGTATGTTTTCATCAAAATAACAACATGGATTTGTTTAAATGATAAAGTTTTTGGTGCTGCCTGTTTTCGCCTATCTGCTCGGATCCATCCCCTGGGGCATTGTTTTAACCCGGCTGTTCACTTCCGTAGATATCCGGAGTGAGGGGAGCGGAAACATCGGTGCGACCAATGTTGGACGCATCGCAGGGCCGACTCTTGGAGTTCTGACACTTATTGGAGATATGCTTAAAGGAGCTATTCCGGTATGGATTGCGGTAGTACTGACAACTCCGAACAGCTTGTGGGGTGAAATTTACATTTCACTTGTGTCACTTGCTGCTTTTTCAGGTCACCTTTATCCTGTTTACATGAGGTTTAAAAAAGGAGGCAAGGGGGTTGCAACTGCTGCAGGGTGCTTTGCTGTAATTTCACCCATGGCATTTGTGGTTGTGACTCTGGTTTTTATCATGTTTGTTTGCTGGCTTAACATCGTTGCGGTGGCATCCCTTGCCGCAGCCGCTGTCCTTCCCGTTGCGGTTTGGCAGGCAACCGGATCCGGTGTCCTGACAGGATGCGCTGTTGTAACAGCGATAGCAATCTATTTTCGCCATATGGATAATATCAAAAGACTTTTTGAGGGTACGGAACCTGTAATTTGGAAATAAACAGATTGACAAATCAATTTTTTTTAACATCAAATGCACGTTTGGACAAACCGACGGTTAAAAAAAAGACCAGATAAGCGTAATAATACCTGCCGTGATGAAGTTAGTTTCAACCAGAAACTCCAGCCTTGTGCTGGGAAGCATATAGCCCGATTCATGGGCTGAAAGGACAATAAAAATAAAAACCGGACAGATTGCAAGTGCGAATCCAAGGGTTGAAATAAAATGAAATATGCTGGATACAAGCAAAATACCGATATTTATTATCAGTATGGTTTTTAAAAGGCGCAGAGCTCGCTTTTCCCCCATCAGTATGGGGATTGTCTCTTTCCCCACAATGCGGTCTCCCTGCATATCAAGAATATCAAAAAATGCAGTTCTCACAAAGACAAGGCTTATGGACCAGCACAATACCAATACGGTACTCAGACCAATATGTTTGGATACAGACAAGGAAGGCAATACCGCGGTAACGATTCCCCATGCCATTGCAATCAAAATTGTTTTTGATCCCGGGACATCCCTTATTCTCCGGTATTTGCCGTGGAAAAAACGTTCCGGCAGAAGTCTTAAATTGTAAGACAGGCCCATTATGCTCATAACGAAAAGAACCAAAAAAGGGACAGGTCCCATTGAATAAGCGGTCAACAGTCCGGCGCCGCCTGCGAAGAAAGCAAGAAGCATAAGCAGGACCTTCTTTCTGTTATAAAAAGAGGATCTGTCAGGATCATTGTATCGGTCTGCCTTTGTGCCGATAAGATTGTTGAAAATATGCATGGACTGGACATAAAGCATGGCCATAAGGACATTGGGCAAATAGTTGGTAATCTCCTGGAGTTTTGTGCAGGCATAGCACAGACATCCGGCTCCCATAGCCACATAGATATTTGTGAGAAGAAGTGAGCGCTGAATGGCAAAAATGATACTGCGCCAGCTTTTTCCCTTTGTAAAAGGAATGGTTTCCAGCGTTCTATAGATTCTTTTTATTATCCAGTTCGGGGTGGAAGCACCGGCGGTTATTCCTATGTGCCGGATTGAAGAAAGTGCGTCTAAATCGAGTTCAGATTCTGTTTCAATATGATACGTCGGTTTTCCGGTTTGCCGTGCAATTTCGGCAAGCCGCTGGGTGTTCCCGCTGTTATAGCCTCCCACAACAATAACGGCATCTACTGAATTGGCCAGGCGATGGACCTCAGCCTGGCGACGGGATGTTGAATCACAAATAGTATCAAAGATCTTATAGTGAGGGAATTTTTGGATCGCCCAATTTTTTACTTTTTCAAAAAAAAGCGTGTTCTGGGTGGTCTGTGCAACAATAATAGCTCTGTCAAAGGGCGGGAGGGAATCAAGGTCCTTAAGATTGTCGACAGCATACCCTTTTTTCCCTGCGTAACCAAGCAAGCCGATGACCTCCGGATGATCCTTGTCACCGATAATGATGCACACATAATCTTGTTTTGCATGTTTCCGGATGATGGTCTGGACTTTGATAACCCTCGGGCAGGTGGAATCAATAATTTTGAAACCGCTCTTTTCAAGATCTTTCTTGGTTTCGGGAGGAACGCCGTGGGCCCGGATCAGGACTGTACCGGATCCGTGGTCAGGGATATTATTTAAGACAAATATCCCTTTTTCTTCCAAAAGGTTCAGAACCTGGGGATTGTGGATAAGAGGTCCATAAGTGCAGATAGGATTTTCGTATTTGCTCGGTGCATCCAGGACCATTTCAACGGCTCTGCGTACTCCCATGCAGAAACCGGCGGTCTTAGCTAAAAGTATTTTCATCTACACTGTGTTACGTGTCCAAAATTTCCTTAACCCTCTGTCATGCGCCTGCCTGGGCCTGTCCGCACGCAGACAGGTGCAATGCATAGAAAGGCATCACTCCATTGCTTCAGTGAGGCACCTGTTTTATTCTTTAAGAAAGATATTGTGGTCCACAAGGGCCAGTGAATGGATGCGGGCCTTTAGAAATTTCTGATCTCCAAATATACTTACGAGTCTAATGCCGTCACCTTCAGGTTCGACCGTATCAACAGCCTCCATAACCAGCTTTTTTTCATCTTTTTGAATCAGATATGCATTTGCTTCACACATTATATTCTTTCCTTCTTTGTATTCACGTGATTTCGTGATAAGTTTAAATTTTCCTGAATAAGCGCCTCGATAAGATGGGGAAGCGGAATTGAAGTTACTCCTACAATTTCAAGATTTTCCTGGGTAAGCGGTATAAGGAGTTTTTTTGCCCGGCTGCTTGCCACTGCCTCCGCCATTTTCGGTGTCACTTCTCCCATCATGGCGTTCGCCATTATAATACTTACCGTACCAATGATAATATCGACCTTTCCGACGGTCTGAACAATTGCATTTTCTCCGGAGGCCCCACGATTGGCTTTGGATTTAAGCATCTGAGACGTTGCAATGGCATTGGTGCCTAAGGCGATAATTTCGACGGTTTCCCCAAACAGGTCTTTGAGCTTTTTTATTACCGCGCTTCCGATACCCCCGCCTTGCCCGTCTATTACACAGATCCGCTGCAGGTCTGATTTGTTGTTTGTTTTATTCATGTGGTGAAATATCAGGACTACATTTCAAAATATTCAGGATCGTTGAGTGAGTACCAGATAATGATACCGTCGTCAATGAAAACGACAGGTCGTCTATTCTGAAACTAAAGTTTTTTAATTTTAACCCGGTTCCGTCGTTTTCTTTTCGAAAGTCGTCTGCTGGGGCCTTTCTTTTTTGTGGTGGGGATCCATCCGTCCTGGTTTTGGTCCACAATTCCCTTTGTATCGCTATAAACAACCATTGTGATCTTTTCTTCAAAGGCAGGAGAACTTATTGTGGCTGATCCCTGGGAAGCCGCGAAATTGACTATATCCAGGTCGGAACTCACGACCAAGGCTTTTTCTTTTTCCATGGTCACCATTTTTTTAATTACGGTATCGGCGGTTTCTCCACTACGAGAAAATTTAATCTTGATCCCTTTTACTCGATCTTTGTTCTGTGAAAGGTGCGGTGCATGGGTTCCGTCAAAAACTACCGTAATCATATGGCGTTTTATTTTTTTGTATGATGCAAGGGTATGGAGAAGGGCTTCCCTGCCGAGTTGAATATCCTGTTGATCAAGTGTGCTTAGCGAACTGGAACGGCGAATCAGATTGTAACCGTCGATTATAATATGAATAGACATGAACTTAATAGTATAGGAATTTCCTTTTTTGGGACACAGACCCGCCTGCCCCGTAGGTCCGGGAGATCGTACTGGGGCGTCCTATTTAATTTGTTATATCTGCTTCAAAAGTGTTAGCACCCGATCAAGGTCATCATTGTTGTAAAACGTAATTTCTACCCTCCCTTTTTTCCCGTGCCGTTTGATTTGAACCTTGGTTCCAAAGCGACGGGAAAGATCCTCCGCCAGACTTAAAAGGTGTCTTTGCTCCGAACCGGTGGAAGATTTTTTCGGTTTTTTCTTTTCTGCTTTTAAACGGTTAATCAGACGTTCCGTTTCCCTGACCGACAGCCCTTTGGAAACAACAGCCCGCCATGCCGCATTTTGCTGGGCTGAATTCGAGGCGCCCAGCAATGCCCGTGCATGCCCCATACTCAGAGCACCATTTATTATGTCGGCCTTTATTTGTTCGGGAAGTTGCCGGAGCCTTAAAAAATTGGCCACGGCAGACCTGCTTTTTCCTACGCGTGCCGCGACCTGATCCTGGGTGAGGTCGAATTTGGCAATAAGCTGATAATAAGCCTCGGCCTCTTCCATGGGATTCAAATCTTCTCGTTGTACATTTTCAACAATGGACATTTCCAGAAGATCTGTGTCCGTAACGGTCTTGACAATGACCGGCACCTGGCCGAGTCCGGCTTTTTTTGCGGCACGCAGGCGTCTTTCACCGGTGACCATTTCATAACCGTTATCGTCTTTTCTAACCAGAAGGGGTTGGATGATTCCCTGTTCTTTAATAGAACGGGCCATTCCTTCAAGTTCATCCTCAGAAAACTGCATACGGGGCTGGTAACGATTCGGGCGGATCAGTTCGATATCGCACTGAAAATATTCCTTTGATACGCTTTCAACATATTCGATATCGGGTAGCAGGGAATCAAGGCCTCTTCCCAGGGCAATTTTTTTTGTTTTTTTTAATTTTGACCCGGCTTCTTCTTTTTTCTTTACGTTTTCCATATTGATTTAGCGAATGAATTTAGCTGTTCATTATTGACAATTAGCCCTTTATTCAATCAAGTTGGGCGGTGAATTTCGTTGGCCATTATCTCTTTTGCCAGATTAAAATAGCTTTGTGCCCCCGGGGAAGCGGCATCATACAGCAAAATCGGCTTCCCGAAACTCGGAGCTTCACCCAACCGTACATTCCTCGGGACCTTGGTTTTGAATACCAGATGTTTGAAATATCTTTCAGCATCTTCAGCAACCTGGTGAGACAGATTTGTCCTTTTATCAAACATGGTAAGAAGAATACCCACAATTTTTAGTTTCGGATTCAGATGATGCTTGATACGCTTCATGGTCTGTAAAAGTTGCCCCAGGCCTTCCAGTGCATAAAATTCGCACTGAAGGGGAATAAGCATAAAATCGGCCGCGGACAACGCGTTGACCGTCAGAAGACTCAATGAGGGAGGACAGTCAATGATAATATATTCAAATGAATCCTCAAGTTGGGCCAAAAGTTTTTTTAACACCATTTCACGTTTGGGTTTTGACATCATTTCCACTTCAAAACCGATAAGCTCCATCCGTGAAGGGATGATTTTCAAAGTATCTATGTCGCTGTTCAAAACCAGGTTTCTGGCAGCAACTTTACCAATCATACCGTGGTATAATGTATGATAAATACTGTTTTTGTCGAGGCCAAAACCGGTGGTGGCGTTTCCTTGGGGATCGCAATCGACAAGGAGCGTTCTTTTTTCAGAAACCGCGAGCGCTGCGGCCAAATTTACCGCTGTAGTGGTTTTGCCAACGCCACCTTTCTGGTTGGCGATACAGATAATATGTGTCATATTTAAAAACTCTACCATAAAACATTTGGTTTGAAAAGTATGAAAGGATATCCAAAATCCACCGCCTAATTTTTAATCAAGCAATTTTATGCTCCACAGAGTTTTTTCGAATTAAAATTCAGACCCATCAGAAAAAACAATGGGTCGCATCCTAAATATTAAGTAAATGCATTTTAACCTTGTTTGTTTTGTTTTTCAACCGTTTATTCCTTGATACCTTGCCGACGATTTGTTTGTAGCTTTGAGTTATTTCGGCCCCTGAGACCCTCACCGAAAAAATTACCTAATGTATTGCACGTGCTCCCGCTAATATTCCTTACAAGAAAAATTGTGCCCCCCTTCCAGAAGCAACTTCGAAACAGAATCAAAGGCCAAAAAGTGATTGATTAACATATGAAACTTGCTATAAATTTAAACAATTAATTAACATGCCAATAAAAAAATAATTAGAGATCAAAGGAGGAAGCAATGAAAAGAGCATTTATTCCAGTATTAACGGTGAGTCTGCTCCTCATGGCGCATTCTACCCTTGCCCAATGTCCGTCTGCTTGGGATCGCAATTTAATTATTACCCAGGGCATGGCCGAGGTCATGGGCCAAAATGATTCAGCCAGGATCTCCGTTGCTGTCGTGACCCAAGGGAGAAATCTGGAACAGGTTAGCTCAGAAAATGCCGGCAAAACCAAATCGGTCATACAGGCCATCAAAGGTTTGAGCATTAAAGGTCTTAAACTTAAGACTTCCAATTATCGCGTTACGCCCCAACGGGATTATAAAGCCAGGCCGCCCAAAATTAAAGGTTATGAAGTACACAATGCCATTGAAATTACGCTGGAAGGATTTGAGCCTGAGCCTTTATCAAAGAATGTTTCTATGATGATCGGGAAAGCTCTGGAGAGTGGTTCCAACAATATTAATCATATCCAATTTTACATTAAAAATAAAGCAGCATTAGAAAAGGAAGCCTTAAAACAATCCACTCAGCAAGCCTTGGATCGGGCGAGAACTCTGGCCGAGGCAGCGGGCGTGAAGTTAAAACGCATTGTTTCACTCAGCACGCAACCGATTCACATACCGACCCGGCAACATATGCTTCGAGCAGCCGGAATGAAGACCGAAGCCTCAGCAGCGCCGCCGATTGAGATAGGGGAAAGCCGAATTCGCGTTCAGGTCAGCATCGCATATGAAATAGAGTGAGAAAAGGGGGCAAATTTACATTTGATGAATTCGTAAAAAGTCCGATTTAGACGGTTTCGTAAAAAGTTCAAATTCAAGGCGTGCAAATTTTGCAATCATGAGGCGTACTTATCGTACGTTGAATGATTACGAAATGTAGCACAACGTCCCGCTGAACTGAAGCGGGAGACTTTTTACGAGACCGTCAGATTTGATTAGAATTACATTAGGCCTCGAGGGAGGAAAGTGATTTATGGAGCAGAAGCTAAAAGATATATCTGAGGCCCTGATCAAAGGTCGGGCGCCTTTAGTGAAAGAACTTGTGCAGATCTGTTTGAGCAATGGGGTGCCACCGCAGGAGATCTTGAGCGAGGGTCTTATCGCCGGCATGAACGTGATTGGCAAACGGTTTAAGAAAGATGAGATTTTCTTACCGGAGGTTATGATCGCGGCCCGCGCCATGCACGCAGGGCTTGATATTCTTGACCCGATA
>JAUVTO010000190.1 GCA_030601485.1 Desulfobacterales bacterium
TCACCGGGCTTTTGTGTCATATAAGTTTCAAAATGACCCAGACGATCTCTGGCAACCGCTTCAATATAAGACCATTTTGATCCCGTTGAACCGTTTCCGGCATGCGGATTGACGATAAAAGCAATTTTTGACAAAGTCATACCTGATTTGCCTCAATAGATTTTTGCCACAAAGACACTAAGACACAAAGGATATATTTATTATTCTTTCTTCGTGTCTTGGTGCCTTTGTGGCGAGAAGAAAAAAGTTTTGCTATAAAAAGCACAAAATTTAACACTAAGAGATTATATAGCTTATAATTCTCCATCCATAAAGCATTTTTTCCAACCTGCATGTTACATTTTAAATAAATCTATTGAAATAAATAACTTTAAAATGGTATGAATTTTATCTAATCTTGAAAACCTGGTCTTGTGGGCCCCCGGCTCGTAGAGCCCACGCCTCGGAGAGCCAGGTCAGAGTTGTCCGGCTCTGCCTGAAGAAACGCCGTAAGAGTTTGAAGTGAACTAAAGTTTGAAGTGAGCTAAAGTTAAGGAATTCTATCAATTATATAAAATCAGCGGAGCGTAGCGACTCCATAACCCCGGAGGAATAGGCTCTGCATTCCACAGGGTAAACTTTAGGCACTTTAGGTCACTTATCACTTTTAACTTGTCCTGCTTATAGGATAACAGACCCTTTTAGGGTCAAATCAAAGCCTGGTCCTATGGACCAGGATTCTTTACTAAGAACGCTCCGGAAAAAGAAATGGATGTAACCGAAAAACAGCAGACCCTTTTGCGAATGCTTCCCGGAGTGGATTATATCCTTGAGCTTTCAAAGGAAGATCCTTTCTTTAATAACATTCCCAAATCTGTTCTGGTTCGATCGATTCGCTCTGTGGTTGAGAATCTTCGGACAATTATTATGGATGACAAACAGGATATAACGGACACAAAACTTTCGGGTTCCATTATTCTCGAAACGGTTAAAAATAGTGTTAAACAAGCGATGACATCGAATTTGAAACGCATTGTCAACGCTACCGGTGTTGTTGTCCATACAAATCTTGGCCGATCAATACTTGCTGATGATGCTGTTGAGAATCTTTTGACTATTGCAAGCAGATATTCCAATTTGGAATTTGATCTGTCAACAGGCGTTCGCGGCTCCAGATACAGCATTGTTGAAGATATCTTATGTGAAATAAGCGGTGCTGAAGCGGCCATGGTGGTGAATAACAATGCCGGAGCCGTGCTCCTTTGTTTAGAAACCCTGTCCAATGGAAAAAAGGTTATTGTATCACGGGGAGAACTTGTGGAAATCGGTGGTTCATTCAGAATTCCCGATGTGATGGCCAAAAGCGGTGGTATTTTAAAGGAGGTCGGCACCACAAACCGTACCCACCGTGACGACTATGAAAATGCCATTGAGCATGACACGGGTCTTTTGTTAAAAGTCCATACAAGCAACTTCAGCGTCGTGGGTTTTGCAGCAGATGTTTCGCTGGAGGAGCTTGTTGCCCTGGGTGCAAAATATCAGATTCCGGTGATGGAAGATTTAGGCAGCGGTACCTTTGTTGATTTTTCAAAATACGGTTTATTAAAGGAGCCGACTGTTCAGGAATCAGTGGCGTCCGGAGCGGATGTTGTCACTTTTAGCGGGGACAAGCTCCTTGGAGGTCCTCAGGCCGGCATTATCGTCGGAAAAAAGGATATACTTGGCAGAATCAAGAAAAATCCGATTACCAGAGCGCTTCGCATTGACAAGCTGACCCTTGCCGCACTTGAAGGTACCATACGACATTACAGAAACATAGACAGGGAAATGGATTCCATTCCCACACTACGCATGTTGACTCTTCCTGTGGGTCATATTGAAACAAAAGCAACGGAGCTTGCCAAACTGCTGGAGAATACAGGAGACTCCCGCATGTCTGTAAAACTTATGGATCTTTCCTCCAGACCGGGCGGCGGCTCGTTTCCGCTATTGAAACTGCCCAGCAAAGGTGTCGGCGTTACGGTTCGGGGGGTATCTGTAAATTTCATCGAAAAAAAGATGCGCGACAACGACATTCCCATAATCGGGAGGATAGAAGAAGATCGTTTTATTATGGATTTGAGGACCATACTGGATGATGAACTGCCTGTTATTAAAAAAGCATTCGAAAACATGCTGAGAAAGGTCTGATAATGACACACAAAAAGCCGGAATTATTTCATCACCGCAGCTCCAGCCAGCAGTTTCTTTTTTGCAAATCAGATTTTAGGCCAAAGGATGACAAGGTTGAGGATACTTCTTGTCTTGAATACGGAAGATTGTCAAAAATGTTTCCGGACATCCTTGGCGAGAAACATTTCGTGGATCACGCCATGACCGCACTCGGTTCTTCAACAAAGTTTGAAGCTATGGTTGTCAAAATTGACACTATAAATAATCAAGACGAGACAAATCCAATGGATACCGATATTGATCTCCTGGATGATGTTGCCAAAACTATCGATGCAATATGCAAAAACCAAAATGGAATGTGGGGACAGCTTGATCATGATATGTTCGGATGTTTTTTCCCCGGAAAAAACCATACTTCACCATTAAAACTTGCCGATAAAATAAAAAACCGCCTGTCAAAACTTCGCAATGAAACCGTTTCCATCGGTATTGCCTCCTTTCCCACCGTAAGCTTCAATAAAGACCAGATTATTGATAATGCTCGCAAAGCTCTTGATCACGCTGTATTCTTCGGCCCTGACAGTACGGTTTTGTTTGATTCCGTAAGCCTGAATATCAGCGGAGACACTTTGTATCAGAAAGGGGACATCCATGCAGCCATCAAAGAATTTAATGCGGCACTGATGCTCGATTCATCAAACGTAAATGTCCATAACAGTCTGGGGGTATGCTACAGTGTTTTGGGTGATTATGAAAAAGCTCTGGAAGAATTTGAAGAAGCAATCCGACTCGACCCTGAAGAAGCCATGGCCTTGTATAACGCAGGCCTGGTAAACATGCTGACGGATAATTGTGACAAGGCCCTTGAATACTTTCTTGATGCGGACAGAAAAGAGAAAGATATATTTGACGTTGCGTTTCAAACCGGAAGACTTTACCTGAAAATGGGAAAGCCGGAACAAGGGAAAAAAAGCCTTGAAAAAGCGGTAAGGCTCAATCCGGAGTCGGGACTTGCATTGCGTTATCTGGGTGAGTGTTGTGTGACCATGAACCTGACAGATGAGGCGGTTTCTGCATATAAAAAGGTCATCCGGCAGAATCCAAATGACGCGGAATCACTTTCCGCCCTTGGCTATCTATTTGATCTTCAGGGTGAAAACCCGGAAATTACCACAATATTCTGTCAACAGAGTATTGATATTGCACCTGAAAACGGCCTGTTCAGGTACCGGCTCGGCAACCTTTACCTTAAGAGAAATCAACTTGAGGATGCATTGGAACAGTTCCAAAAAGCAGACGATCTGCGGTACGATGCCAAGGAGATGATCCAATCGGTTCAAAAATTAATACAAAATGCTTGATTCTGTATACTGGATGTTAACATGTGTTTGTCCAAAAAACAGGCTTATTTTTAACGAAATATCGAGGTTTGACAGTCTCGTAAAAAGTCAGATTTTGATGGCAAAGTAAAAAGCTCCAAATTCAAGGCGCGCAAATTCCGAGGAATGAGACGTACGTATAGTACGTCGCAGTGACGAGGAATGCAGCGCAACGCAGAAGTTGGACTTTTTAAGAAGCCATCAAGGTTTGGAATAGAAACGGTAGCGTAACCTATGAAAAATATTGTTCTGAATACACTTCAAGAAAGTATCCGGGTCAAAGACCGGTTCATAAAAGATAATATTCCTCTCATTTTACGGGGAGCCGATATGCTGGTTTCTTGCATAACCTCCGGTCATAAAATTCTG
>JAUVTO010000138.1 GCA_030601485.1 Desulfobacterales bacterium
TCTGACCTGGCCCAAAGGACCAGGTTTTTCAGGGCAAAATAAACAGGGAAGCAACAGTGTCCAGATACAGCATGCCTTTGGATGTCAGCGCGCACCGGTTTTGAGAAAGCGTTATAAGCCCTCTTGCTTCAAGCTGGGCGATGGTGTCTTTGAACATGGTTTTAAAGGTTACGCCAAACTTTTTATCAAAAACATCGATTGAAATACCCTTTGTCTGTCTCAGCCCCAGGTAAATAGCCTCTATCATGAACTGTTTCATACTGAGTTGTTCCTCTCCGGCAAGGGGAAGTTTCTCAGCATCAAGATCCTGTATATATTTTTCCACATCCGCACAATTCCAGTATCGTTTCGGCTCCAGAAATGAATGGGCCGAAGGTCCGAGCCCGATGTACGGTGCGAATTTCCAATATTTCATATTGTGCCGAGACCGGTTAAGCTCGGCACTTTTGAGGCCGGTGCTGTTCATGCTTTCGCGTGCGAAATTTGATATCTCGTACTGAATATAGCCATGGTCGCTTAAAAATTCCAGGGTGGTCTCAAACAGCTCGCACACCTGAGATTCAGCCAAAGACTTCAGGCGATTTTCTTGAAGGTCTCTGTATAGAGGGGTGCCCGGCTCAAAGGAAAGAATGTAGCAGGAAAGATGTCGGGGCTCAGACTCAATCGCAAGTTTCAAGTCCCTAAGCCACGATTTTTTTGTCTGGTTGGGTATACCGTAAATCAGATCCAACCCCATGTTTTCAAACCCGGCCTTTTTGGCCCGGGTTACCGCAGCGTGAGCATCGCGGCCAGAATGGATACGCCCTAAAAAATGAAGATTCACGGAATCAAACGACTGAACCCCGATGTTTATTCGATTGACGCCGGCACATCGATATCCTTCGAATTGTTTCAAACTAACGGTGCCGGGATTTACTTCCAGGGTAATTTCAGCATGGGGAAGAATTTCATAGGATTGACAGGCGGTCTCAATTATTTTTCCGATTGTTTTTGCATCCAGAACCGATGGTGTGCCTCCGCCCATATATAGGGTGTCAAACGTTAAATTTGGGTCCCGGGTCATGCGCATTTCAGATACTAAGGCATCCATAAATGCCGGGTGCAGCGACTCATCGGTTATGGAATAAAAATCACAATAGGGACACTTTTTAACGCAAAAAGGGATATGGATATATAATCCCGCATCCATCAGCTTTTAACATCTTCTGCCAGCTTCATCCCCAGATTCAGGGCCTTTCGGTTCATCTCCAGGAAACCGGAGGGAATCCGGTCTTTCAAAACTTTCATGATCGATTCGGCTTTGACAAGATCTGTCATGCGGATTACCGCACCAAGCATGCAGATATTAAACACAATGGGGTTGCCGATTTCTTCCATCACTGTCCGGTATATGGGAAGCTCTTTCTGCTGTGCATCGACTTTCCTCTGAATCTTTACATAGCGGGTGTCCGTAATCAAAAGCCCGCCAGGACGTATGATGGGATAAAATTTAATATAGGCTTCCTGAGTGAGGCAGACCAGCACATTGGGCTGGATCACCTTGGGATAATGGATTTCAGAATCGGAAATGATAACATCGGATCGTGTGGCCCCTCCCCTGGCTGCCGGCCCATAGACTTGTGACTGAACCGCAATCAGGTTTTCATAAAGCACGGCCGCCTCGGCCAGTATGATGGCAACGGTAATAACCCCCTGCCCGCCTGAGCCTGAAAATACCAACCTGCATTTTTCCATGATTACCTCTTTGATTCCATAAAAACCCAAAATCCGCATCAATTGTTATCGAAAATGGCTATTGCAGAATTTAGGTAAAACGTATCTGAATCGGCCGAAACTATTAAGATCTTCCTTTCATGGCCCTTTCGATGATTTTCTCATACTCCCTACAGTATTCCAGCATCTCTTTTTCTACAAAAACACCCCGTTCAATAAGGTCGGGATTTTCCTTTTTGGCCTTGGATCCGACCGGTGTGGTATTATCTTTGTAAAATTCCATCATATCAGCCGCAGTTCCTTTTCGGTTTTTTCTTCCAAAATAGGTGGGACACTGGGATAATACTTCCACCACTGAAAATCCCTCGTGCAAAATAGCCTGTTTTAATATCTTTGTCAGCTGCTGAACATGATAGGTGGTGCTGCGGGCCACAAAAGAAGCGCCTGCCGCCTTTGCCAGTTCTACAGTATCAAAAGCGTAATCTATGTTTG
This sequence comes from Desulfobacterales bacterium, assembly GCA_030601485.1. GTDB lineage: Bacteria > Desulfobacterota > Desulfobacteria > Desulfobacterales > UBA11574 > S5133MH16. The sequence continues at coordinate 2,206 of JAUVTO010000138.1, forward strand.
TATATGGCGCCGTGGTTGCAAGGGTTCCATACCCCGACAACGGAGAATACTGTCCGCCGGTCATGCCGTAGATGCGGTTATTCATGACAATGGCGGTCATATCAATATTTCGCCGGGCCGAGTGGATAAAGTGATTCCCGCCAATGGCCAGTGCATCGCCGTCTCCCATGGGAACGATCAGGTTCAGCTCCGGACGACTCATTTTAACGCCGGTGGCAAAGGCCAGGGCACGGCCATGAATGGTATGGAGGGTGTGAAAGTCAACATATCCGGAAATCCGGGACGAACATCCGATGCCTGAAACCACTACAATTTCATTTTTGCTCATTCCCAGTTTTTCTATGGCTCGTAAAAGACTGTTCAGCACGATCCCGTGTCCGCACCCCGGACACCATATATGCGGAAAAAATCTTTCTCTGATATAACCCTTTATTGCCATGAATCACACTCCTTTTCCCTGGATAACCCGCAGTATATCCCTGATATCCTTAGGGGTTATGAAAACACCGTCAATGCGATTTGCTATAAACACCCTCTCGGGCCGTTCCACGGCCCGTTTCACTTCTCGCAGAATCTGTCCCATGTTCATCTCAACAACCACGACATGTTTTGCATTTACACATTTCTCATTAACAATATCATGGGGAAACGGCCACAGCGTCTGAAGTTCCAGAAGACCGAGCTTTTCCCCCCTGGGTCTGAGGTATTCCACCACATGCCGTGCCGAACGGGCCGATGATCCGTAAGAAATCAGAATGCATTTGGCATCTTCCAGGTAATACTCTTTGAACCGGGCAATTTGATTCACATTGTTCCGAATCTTATCCACCAAATGGCGAATAAGATCATGGACCACCTCGGGATTATCCGACGGAAATCCCCACATGTCATGAAACAAACCGGTCACATTGTATCGGTGAACACCGCCAAAATCAGACATGGGAAGACGGCCGTCTTCCCTTGGCAAATAGGGATGATAGTTCACGCCTTCTCTTACGGATGTCCTGAGTCTTTCCACTAACGGCAGTTCTCCTTGTTTGGGCAGCACAAGCTGTTCCCGCATGTGCCCTATTACTTCATCATACAGAAGGATAACCGGGGTTCTGTAAGTTTCCGAAATATTAAAGGCATCCACGGTGGTCTGAAACACATCCTGGTGGTTGGATGCGGTAATCGTAACAATGGCATGGTCCCCGTGAGTTCCCCAGCGGGCCTGGTACACATCCCCCTGGCTCACGTGGGTGGGGATTCCTGTTGAAGGTCCGCCGCGCTGCACATTAACAATCACACAAGGAATTTCCGTCATGATCGCATATCCCAGGGCCTCCTGCATAAGGGAAAAACCGGGGCCGCTGGTGGCGGTCATAACCTTGCTCCCGGTAAGGGATGCCCCGATAATAGCGCCCATGGAAGCAATCTCGTCTTCCATCTGAATAAACTTGCCCCCTTTTTGGGGCAAACGGTATGACAGGAGTTCGGCAATTTCGGTGGAAGGTGTTATGGGATACCCTGCAAAAAAATCGAGGCCTGCATACAGGGCCCCTTCAACACATGCTTCATTACCCTGAATAAATTTTATGTTCTGGTTTTTCATAATAAACCCTATTCTGTTTCTATTTCGATGGCAAGATCGGGACAACGAAGTTCGCACATTTTGCAGCAAATACAATCCTCCCGACGCGCGGCAATCACCTTGTCCTCTTCATCAAGTTCCAGTACATCCTTCGGGCAAAAATGGACACATATGCCGCACCCTTTGCACCATTCCCGGTCTATTACATGCGCTTTTAACTTTGGTTTTGCCATGCAAATTCCCTCTCAATATTTTTCTAACGCTTTATATTATAATAACCGTTCACAGGTTCAGGGTTCAATGTTCAGGGTTAAGGACAAAGAAGGCATTGAAGATCCGAAGTCCTTGTTACAAATGTTCATTTTCCCAAGTAATTGCCAATTTGTCTCCAAATTTTGGATTAGGCCTGACGAAACTGACCCTTTTCTCGTAAATACGCATTCTAAATGGAGTCCTGGAACGAGAATGGAACCTTGAACCTTTGAACCTTTGAACCCGTGAACGCTTACATATTATACATTCTTTAATTGGTTACTTTCTTAATCTTTATATGTCAAGAACATATAGGAATCTACGGCGCACCCATATTTAAGCCGGAAGTTTAATCAACACTCCGGCATTTGGTATTGCTGATAGGGAGCCGCTTGATTGTTTCACATGCATTTTTGCCCTGTCCATGGAAATTTTCTCAACACCCATGGTTTCACAGACAGAATCACTCAATTTTGTTACCATTAAAATTTTGATTCGCTGTGATTTTGACATCATGGAAAGTGCGGTGCCTCCGTTTCCTTCATAATTTTCCGACAGCTTATGGAATGCCCTCCCCCAATCGCCCATGTCAAACCAGGGCAAAAACGTTTTTGACCCCACGCCGTCAAAACATTCTGCCAGAACAATCAACCTGCCGCCGTCACGTACAAATTTTGCGGCATTATCTATGGCCTTATGGCTTTGAATAAAGTTGATATCTTTTGGATATCCCCCGCAGGACGCGATGACCAGATCATATTCCATGTTAGAAAAAATCTCACAATTTTTTCCATGTTGGGCACAGGCCTTTCGAAAATGATCGGTTCCAATGCCCGGCAGTAAATCGCAAACATTCCCCATACTATCAAGAATTCCGTGAATGGCCAAATCGGCGGGGAGAAATGTTTCATATTCCGCTAAATCCTCTGCCAGCGGATTTCCGTCCAATACACCTGATTGACACAAAGGAGAAAGAGTTTGACGCTCCGGATCCAAAAACAGCCCGTGGTTGTGATATATGGCTTCTCTCTGGCCCAGGCCCGGGAAAATCATCTTTCGCCCGCCGCCGTATCCTGCAAAATAATGGTGCGAAATGGCACCAAAAGTAATAAGAAAATCGGCTTTAAGAATATCGCGCCGAATAAGCACCGGAGTGTCGCGCGAGGTCTTTCCCAGATTTACAAAACAATTATTATCCATACAATCATGATGGATGAACCGAAGTTTTTTATAGGTATCACCGTAGGCTGCAAGACACTCTTCATCAGTCTGACGCCGGTGAGTGCCGTATGCGATAAACACGGTAATTTCGTCCCATAGTGCCCCGTGGTTTTCCAGCGTATCCAGCAGCACCGGCAGAAATTCCGGATAACCGCACAACCGAGTTTTATCCGCAAGTACCACGGCAACAGTTTTAAAGGTTGGAGCCGACCGTTCAAGTGCATAGCGAATTTTTAAAGCAAATTCGGGTGGGGTTATTCTTGTTTCCGGTTCATTTACCCGAAAAATTTCGGCCTGATCCGGAAGAGTAAACGGAAATTTCCCGGTTCCGTATTCAAAGATTACGGATAATTTCCTCTGCGAATTCCGAGCATTTGACTTCAACTGCACCCTCCATCTGCCGCGCCAGATCATAGGTGACCCGCTTTTGTCC
>JAUVTO010000045.1 GCA_030601485.1 Desulfobacterales bacterium
TAGTGCCTGAACGAAAACCCCATGAAGCGGAATTCAGCTCTAATCGTTCCGCTACCAACTCTATGAATTTATTTTGGTTTTTAAATCAACAATCATCAATCGCCAATCAACAATCGTGCCTGAACGGGGTTTTCGTTCGGGCACTATTTAGGTGATAACTTACGGAATGTCTTTTGGAGTCGCCAACTATTTTCGGACTCGAAGTTTTAGCTTTATTAGAAGGTATCCGATTCATATTTGGCCACGTTATTTCTCTGGCATTCACGAAATAGGTACCGCCGCTGCACGGTTTGCAGAAAATAGCACCGTTCCGTATCATTTCACGACCATCTCGCACGACCTGCCCACAGCGGCTGCATGGAACCTTCCTGCGAGTTGGCCCGGGCAGATCAAGCTCATTCAACTCAACCTCCACTTCTTGAACCCGGAATAGAACGATATCCGGCATCCGTTGATAAGCCTCCAATTGCTGTAAATGCTTTCCCGATACCTCAGGAGCGTAAATACTCGCCAGATCACGGGCCTCTTCAGTGGAAATGATTCGATAAGCGTTTTGAGTTTCAAGATTCAAAAACGTTGCGGCCATGATGCCATAATCTAAGAACTTAAGACTGCGACGTCCCAGCTTGACTCCGGTAACATAGGAAACGGCATCGGCCGTACAGCGGTCCATTTCTACGAAAACAATCAGTTTTTTTATTTGATCCTTTCGGGTAGGTTCATTCAGGCCGATCAACCGGCAGCCCAGCATTGCCATGCGAACGCCGACAACTTGCCCGGGACAGAGATGTCCATGGGCGTCAGCGGATTCTTCCAGTAGGATTTCAAACGGCTTCATGGGATTCCCTTTTATCAATCTTCAGGCATTTCATGGAGACTATTATAGAAGGACTAAAGGATACTACACTACCGAATCCATGATCTCTAATATTCAAGATCCACCGGCTCCGGCAGTTCGATATTTGCAATATCTTCAAGGTCTTCAGCTATAAAAATCCGCATAGCTGATGCAAGATTCCGGTAGAATCCGGTCTCTGCATTCAGCTTCACATTTCGTACAAATTCTGCCGCCCAGAGGCCCAAATGATTTTGAAGAAACGATTTTTGCCTGCCAAGTTGTTCATAAGCGGCTTCCGGTGTATCGGAACGGATTGCCTCGATCTCTTTAAAAATTAAGAAATACATGAATTCCAACTCTGCTACAATATGATCCGGGGCATCCTTGAAATTTTCAGAAATATCGAGCCCCGCTTCTCTATATCTTTCTCTGACATCTACCGTCGAATTCTCCATGATCTTGCGATCACCTTCAAGGTAAATGGAACCATATGGGGGAGCCAGAAGACTGTATGGTCCGACAAAAAGCCTGGCAAAATCAACTTGAAGCTTTACAAAATCACCGAGGTCATATAACTCATTACGCATTAAAACGGCGTGAGTAAAAGCTTCAGAGCCTAACGCCCCAAGGTGCTTTTCCATGCTGTTCAGTCTGATTAATAGATCTTTGTCCGGCATGTGGAAACATTCCGCAAACGCTTTATAGGTATCTCGGCGGGCCGATTCGCGTAAAAGCAGATCATCGATTTTCATTTTTCACTCTCCCTGAATATTTGTTTTTATCCACCCGGCAATTACGCGGGTGCCTCCTCCAGATTGAGATAGCGTTCACCCAGCGTATACAGCAGCAGCATTACCGCAACTGCCAGTAAAAAGACCAGCCATTCCCAGATGCTTGGAAAATAGCTGAGAAACTCGGGATAATGCTCGGCCTTTGGGCCGACCGGCCGGCTCTGTCCGGCCAGCAGAATCTCCATGTGCATGGCCAGCGTGCCGAGTAGGGTCAGAGCTGCAGCCATCATCCGGGCCGTGTTACTCACTCGCAATGAGGGAATGGCCATCAGAACGAACGGCAGAAACAATCCAAATATGACTTCAGTATGAAAAATCCGCCAGGCGCCGAAGGCATGCTTAAATTTATGGTAGTTTAAAAATTCCGGAACAAAAGTGGCCGATTCGATGGTAATTTTTAGTATTGTAAATACAATCACCGTGCCAAGGGCATAAGAGAATATTCGCGTAAATTCATTGCAGATCTCCACCTTTTTCTCGGAAACATCTTTTCCGGTCACACGGGCGTACATCAGGTCGTAAAATAGGCTCAAGGCTATCCCACTCAAAAAGGCTAATAACAGGCAATAGATGGACATCACCGGTCCGAAATAAGTTACCCGGGATTCCGTCAGGCCAAACACGGCTCCAATCATCAGCGGGGCCACCAGGGCACCGAAAAAGGAAATGTTACCCAGCACCTTGCTGAACCGGCTATGCCAGTCCCCGACGTGCATTCGCCAGAATTTTAAAACCAGGGTCAACAGCTCTATACTATAGATGAAACCTATCCACCAAATAGGAGAACTGAAATTTGGCGAAATGAAATTGTAGATCATGTGAAAAACGTTTCCCAGTTCCAGACCGATCGAAACAAAGCCGCCCATAAGGGTGGCAATGGCCAGGAATACCAGACGCTTGGCCACCGTATCGTATTTTTTCACCTCGAACACCAGGGGAATCGAAGCCAGGATGGTCAACCCGGAACTGGTCAACGCCAGGAAGATGTACACACCGAGGGGAAGGGACCAGATGATCACATCATTGGTGTTGAACAGACCATGACCCTCGGTGAAAAGCCTAAATGCGGCAACCATCCCGATGATGATGGCAACGCCAAGCAGGCCCAGCCACATTCCGTATAACCCTTTTGATTTTTTTGTTTGACTCATTTATATACCTCCTTTGCTCGGCTGATAGTTGGCAGGATTGAAATCCCGGATGTAGAAAACATGGGGCTCAGTCCCGAGCTGTTCGCGCAACCGAAAGGGACGGAATTTTCCGAGTAGTTTGCTGACTTCGCTGTTCGGATCATTGATGTCCCCGAATATCCGGGCATCTGACGGGCAGGCCTCCACGCAGTAGGGCAAATTTCCCTTTCGGGTTCGATGATCGCAGAAAGTGCATTTTTCAACGACTCCCCTTGGTCTTATTCCCGGCAAAGTAGCCTCTCTTTCAGGATTGTAATATGGGATGGCTTTTCCCCTGACTTTCTTTACCTCTTCGGCGGGTGATGACGTAGCGCCCTTGATCAAAGGACGGCTGTTCCGCCAGGTTTTATGAGGCGTGTCCCAGTTAAAGTAGATTACGCCATAGGGGCAGTTAAACTCACAGTACTTGCAACCGATGCACTTTTTCGGATCATGCATAGTAATGCCGTTATCCAGCTTGTGCATGGCTTGAGTCGGACAACCCCGCACACACGGCGCATTCTGGCAATGGTTGCAGAGAGTCGGCATATAATGATACCGTACATTTGGAAAAGTTCCGGATGTTTGGGTTATTTTATTGGACCAGTAAATACCGTCCGTGACATTGTTTTCGTTCCTGCATGCGATGCTGCAAGCACTGCACCCGACGCATCTTTGCAGATCAATGATCATTGCATATCTTGGCATTTGATTCACCTCCTTAAACTTTCTCTACTTTGATTCGAGTGACTCCGTAATAGGCCGAGCTTCCGCTTAAGGCTTCATACTGCGCCGGAATGATATCGTTGCTGCTCCCGCCCCTTGGAATTTTACCGAATTTCTTGGCGGCCAGCCTTCCATAGGCCCAGTGTCCCTGACCGTAACACTTGGCAACGGTACCCGGACGAACTCCTTCCCATAGCTTGGCTGTGCAGACCAGATTTCCTGTAGGAGATGTGAGTTTCACCCTGTCACCGTTTTTAATCCCCAGTTTTTGCGCGTCCACGGGGTTGATCTTGGCCACGTCATCCCAGACCTCATCTCCGGGGTCGACATCCTTGAAGTCATAGTACCAGCTACAGTTGGCACTTCGACCTTCGCGATTCAGACGCGATTTGTGGTCCACATGAATAAACGGGTATTCTTTTTCGTCACCCATAATGAAGGGTTCTTCATAGTGGGGTATAAATGCCCTCTCACCCCGGGCCAGATAGTTGGTGGCCTTCATTACTTCGTCCACGGTCACATTGTGATTTCCAGCATGTTTTTCCAGTGCCGCCTTCAAAGTGTCACTATAGAATTCAAACATGCCGGTTTTGGTCTTCATCTTGCCCCATCGTTTTTGGTAGGAATAGGGTTTCGAGTTCCAGACACCGACCTTGAGAAAGTCTTCCCAGCCGTTGAATTTATCTCCGCCTTGATATTTTGTCGGATCCCACAGGTTCTGGGTAGCGTATTTCAGGGCATAAAGGGCAAATTCCTTTTCATTGGTCGGTTCCTTGCCGGTTTCCGGATCCTTGTACTCTTTAAAATGCCGTAGCAGATTGTCGAACCCTCGTTCGGCCAGTTTCTCGGCGATTAGCCAGGGAATCTCGGTCTCGTCAGTTTTGTAGTCCCACACCGGTTCAATAATCGGCTGCATCAGGGTTACATGGCGATAACCATTACCAATGGACTTGACATAGCCCCATTTTTCAAACATGTGATGGGTGTCGGGCAATACGATATCCGAAAACCACGAGAACTCGGAAGCATTGGTAGTAATGTGCACCAGAAACGGTATTTTTGAAAGTGCCCGCTCCCAGCGTTCCGGCTGAGGCGCCGAAAATGCAAAGTTGTTCATGTAGCCAATAGCGACCTTGATATCATAGGGGTCTCCATTGATTATCCCGTCGGCCGTGTTGTTGGTTATGACTCCACTTCCCGGTTTTCCTTTTTTTATACAGGGAAATTGTAACCGACCTCGCTGATCGAGCTTCTCGTGCTTCTTCCCCGTCTTGGCGATATCATCCATGAACGGCTTCTCTCCAGGAAAGTTGACGGTATACTCCTTGTTGCTTTTTAGCGTTCCCCCGATGTTATCCACGGCACCGACGATTCCGTTCAGAGCATGTATCGCCATACTGGTGTATCCTCCGCGAACCTGCATACAAGGGCCGCCTCCCAGCCAAGAAATGGCGTGTGGTGCTGACTTGCCGTATCTAACGGCCACACGCTTGATCTGATTCACCGGCAGTCCCGTTATCTCTGCTGCCCACTCCGGCGTTTTATCCCTAAGTTCCAGATTCCAGTACTTTACAATCCCGTGCGTGTATTTTTCCTGAAAGGTATCTTCATCAACATACTGGCTCGGTATGAAACGATTGATGCCGTCAATAAAATCTCCAACGAACGGTTTGTACCACAGCCCCGTAGCTAACAGAACATGGGAAATGGCTACGGCTAAAGCGCTATCCTGTCCCGGTTTAATAGGGAGCCACTCGTCTGCTTTGGCCGCCGTAGCAGACAGCCGGGGCTCCACAACAGCAATCGTTGCCCGATCGATGACATCTCCCCAAACCTTCGAGTAATAAGACACCTGGCGGTTGGCCGCCAAAGGATCGGCGCCCCAAAGCAGGAGGTATCTGGTATTTTCCACGTCATATTGCCGATAACCCCAATACGCTTCGGTGTAGTATGGCCCGAACTTTTCCGCTTCTGCACAAAGGGCACTGTGGGAAATACTATTAGGCGAGCCAATAATCTTAGTCATGCGGCTATAGAGTATATCCCGCATGTAGGAATAACGGCCACGCATGAGCATGTATTTATGGGTTTCGTTATTCTTTCGCAGTTCCATGATTTTGTCAGCGATCGTATTGAGGGCTTCGTCCCAGGTGATCGGCACAAACTTCGGATCCTCCTGGCGCCCCTTTCTCGGGTTGGTCCGTTTCATAGGGGTTTTGATGCGGTCAGGGTCATACACCTGTTGTAGGGACATATGTGACCGCGGGCATCCGGCGCCTTGGTTCACTTTGGAGTTAGGGTTACCCCTGACTTTGACAGCTCGTCCATCTACAACATAGACCTGCTTCGAACACCAGGAAGTACATCCCTGACAGGTGGCCGGACGCCACTCGCCCTTTACATTTGAAGCCACCCCGCTGGCTGATGCCAGTGCTTTCAACTCAGGCTTCAATTCTACCCCCAGCGCAACCGCTGCTCCGGCTGTTGCCGAGGCCTTAATGAACGTCCGACGTGAAAATTTGATGTCGCTAAGAAAATTTTTCATCAGTGTATTTTGTTTTTTTTTCATCACGCCTCCATTTTAATTTTGAAAACATACACACTTTATATATCATCCCCTGCTTATCTGCTTTTTGAAGCTCTTTGGAAAAAGACATTAACCTTGATCGTCTTGTGATTTTACATCATTTTTCTCGATACACCTCAGCCAATAGAACATTTCATCCATATCGACCGGTTTATTCAGACAGGCATATACGTGATAACTCATGGACTCTTTAAATTCTGGATTATATCTGTGTTGAGACATGGCAAAAAAGTATACTTCGGGGAAATTAACTGTTAGTTGCCGAATGCTTCGATTGTCGACAGACTCATTGTCAACATCCAGAATAACTGCCAGACAGGAACTTTTTTGAATGTATCCTCGAATGCTGTCCAATGACCGCATCGGAACGGCATGATATTGCTTTGCCTCCAGCATGGTACACAGCGCCTTGCTGTGTTGTTCATCAGTGTCAAGAAAAACAATTTTTTTTCCATCCAAGGCGGTTCTCCAGGAGTTATTTTTGTGTGAAAAAAATAAAAAAGTATCGTCTAATAATACCACAATGTAGCAATTATAATGCCGGAGTTAATGTTTGGAAGAAAATATTTAATGGGGGATTTTAAGCATTTCGTGTGCCGTCAATTTAACTATCTGAAATAACAAAAGAATTGCCTGTCGTTAGAATAAGACCTTGCACTGAAACCAAATAAAAAAATCGCGGACAAAAGAAAGGATAAATGTTTGTCAAATTTTCATATTGTGTGTAATTTTTTGACACAAAAAGAATAAATAGATTTATCTATGTAAAATAAATTAGTTACATATGTATAAAATTTATACACAAGTTTAGACATATTGCACGTGAGCAAAAACAGATTCTGCATTATTTGATGAATTCGTAAAAAGTCCGATTTAGACGGTTTCGTAAAAAGTTCAAATTCAAGGCGTGCAAATTTTGTAATCATGAGGCGTACTTATTGTACGTTGAATGATTACGAAATGCAGCACAACGCAGAAGTTGGACTTTTTACGAGACCGTCATTATTTAAAATGCAAACATTGAAGTATACCGGAATACTAATGGATGGTGATTTTTTCGATCTGATATTTTTTGAGTTTATTATAAAGTGTGCTTCGGCTGATGCCTAAGCGTCGGGCCGTCTCTTTTTTGTTCCAATTGCATTCTTCCAGTACATCCATGAGCAGGTTTATCTCATTTTTTTGAATCGTTCCATGTGATGATTCATCCGGAGATAAAATGGGTGGATTGTGCAGAACCGCTGGAAGATCCGTGACCTCGATTCGCTTGCCTTTAGCCAGTACCGTGGCATGCTCGACAGCGTTTTCCAACTCACGAACATTTCCCGGCCATGAATAATCGAGAAGGAGCCGCATCGCATCCGAGCTAAACTCGTTAACATCTTTGTCCTGTTCAGCAGCAAACCGTTTCAGAAAGTGTCGGCTCAAAAGAGGTATGTCGTTGCCTCGTTTTCTAAGCGGCGGTACAAAGATAGGAATTACATTTAGGCGGTAAAAAAGGTCCTCACGAAAATTGCCGTTTTTCACCTCCTGTAGAAGGTCTTTATTGGTGGCCGCCAGAATACGCAAATCGACGGACAGGGTCTGTTCACCCCCCAGGCGTTCAAATTTTTGGCTTTGGAGCACCCGAAGCAGTTTGATCTGGGCCGACAGTGGTATCTCACCGATTTCATCTAAAAAAACGGTGCCGCCATGGGCTTTCTCAAAGCGTCCCGCCTTTTTCCGGATGGCTCCGGTAAAAGCCCCTTTCTCGTGGCCGAAGAGTTCACTCTCGAGGAGTGTGGCTGGATAGGCCGAACAATTAGCCACGATAAAGGGCTGGTCTTTACGAAGGCTCTGGTGATGGATGGCATGCGCTACCAATTCTTTGCCGGTACCGCTTTCGCCCTGAATAAGAACAGAGGCGTCTGTAGGAGCAATATCCTCGATGAGTTTGTAGACCGCCTGAATATTAGAGTCTTTGCCGATGATTCCGCTATATTCAGATATGCTTTCTATCCGGCTCTTCAGATTACGCATCTCTTCCTCTTGCAGTGCGGCGCGCTTTATTGCTCCGGAGGTCTGGTTCAAAATTAAGTCAAGCAGTCCCATTACTTTGGTTTCATTTCGGCATTCTCCGGAACAGGCGACAAGCATAGCCCCCAAAAACTGATTCTCATGATGGAGTGGAAAAACTGCGATGTGCTTTGCAAAAATAAAGTCTTTTGGTATAATCGGGGCAGTGAAAGTATCGTTGCTGACAAAAGTTATCTTTTGTAATTTTTTCAAGGTTGAAACCGCAGCTTCCATGGGCTTATCCCTGACGATTCTGGCTTTTTTGTCCGATAAAACAAAAATCGTATCACTGTTTCCGGTAAAAACGAGAAGTACCATACTTTGGCATTCTAAAATCTTTTGAAATTTTTTGGTTAGATACGAACCGATATCATTTAAATTGGGCATTGCACCGATTTCCTGAACGATGGCGAAACAGCTTCGGGTCTGATTATGAGCTCGATCCAGTTCGACGGCATTTTCTTCCAGCCGCAGGGTGTAATCCTTTATGCGGGCAATCATTTTATTGAAAGATGACGCGAGCTTTCCCACCTCATCATGGCTTTTGATTTTAATTCCGATTTCGAGATGTTTCTCATCAATATTCTCGACGGCCTCGGATAATACCGACAGTGGGCCTGTAACCCGCTTGATAAAGAAAAAGCACGTGACAAGCGCGATCACTAAAATTACAAGGGTGATGGTGCTCATTTGAAGCCACAATTGGTTTATTTGATCTCTAATGGGCGTTTCGGTGAGACCGACGCGCAATATACCCGCCTTGCCGGAGAAAATTGGCCAGGCAATATCCAGAAAGCGGTCACCGCTTGTGGATGCAATCTTTTGAAAATGGCCGTGATCGTTTGCGATAATATCATTGGCGCTGATTAGTTCTACAGGAATTCCTTTGGTAAAGGTGTGGGCCAACAACTGATGATTTCTGATAATAAAAATATAAGCAACCGAGGGGTTGCTTCTTTTTTTATCTTCCAGCCATTTCTGAAGTGTAACCAAATCATTGATGAGGATTTTATCAGTGGCGTCGAGCGCCAACTCATGGGCAAGGTTTTCGGCTTGTGCTTTTGCCGTTCTGAAAAGGCTCTTGTTATACCGTTGCGTGACCAGAAAAGAAATGAGCAGTCCGCTGATAATGACAAGCGCCGATACTGTCACAAAAAGTTTGTTTCTAAGACTTCGCATGGGCATCTGTTTTCTCCTCCGGTATACTCAAAGATTGTTTCATGCGTCGAATAGGATCGTACCATTTTTCTTTTGGCGCAATAAACCGATCAATCATCAATTCTGAAAGGATTTTTTTGCCTTCCGGGTTCAGATGCATGGAAAACAGTTCCTGACGGATATGTTCTTTTAATTGCGGAGACAAGCGTACGGAAACCACGACCGGAGGATTTCCAAAAGGCTCGGATTTTTTGATGACGCGCGTTTTGGATGTATTTACAGGGTTTTTTTTGTTGTAATACTCCCATATATGACCGTCTATTGCGGCACCGTCAACCAAATTTCTTGCCACTGCCAGAATTGAATTATCGTGACTATACGTGTAAATAGTCATTTTAAAGAAAGTATCCGCTGCCTCTCCCTTTTTTTGAAGCCAGTAAATCGGAACCAATCTTCCTGTATTCGATTCCGGATCTGTAAACGCGAAGATTCTGCCTTTCAAATCCTCCAGTTTTTGATACGGACTGATTTTATTAACGATCAAATAAGATTGATAAAATTTCGACCCACGAACCTGGGGAGTGGCGATGGCTTCAAATCCGAATCTTTCGTTTCCGGCAGCATAAGGTCCTGAACAGATAAGGCCCACATCAACTTTCCCCTGTTTAAAAAGCTCATTAATCTCACCATAGGTTTTACGCTGAACGAGCTGAGTTTCGCGATCCAGTTGACCACCGAGATAATCTAAAAATTGACGATAATAGATAAAGGTTTCCTTGGGTGATATCATGGCCGCTATTGCCACCTTTAAGCGGGTTTTTTCCGGCAGCTGGCTTCCCGGCCGTTCCACAGCTATGGTTTTGGACAGGTCAACGTTTACATAACCGGAAGAATCGACGCACCCCTGAATGGCAAGGAGCATCACCACAATCATAAACCAGGAAATACAGCAGATCTTATTAGCTTTGCAGATGGTTATCACGCTTTTCTTCATTAGCTTATATAATCTTAATTTTATAATAATTTTTGCCAAAATGATCAGTAAAAAATTGGTTTATTAAAAGTGAGTACCACATTGTATTACTTTTTGTCAAGTGGAATTATTTCAATCCTGGTTTCCGATAACAATCTGCTAAATGGTATATATAGAGCAATATGATATAATATATTGATATTCTATTGGATTTTGGATAAATTAATATTGGATGGCCAGTAATTCAGAATAGAATTAAAAGAATTTTTAAGATACGGGTTTAGAAGGCAGGTCATAATCTATGCTTAGTTTTGATTAATATAGGGCTGCTAGAATTTCAAATACTTTCATTTCCGGATGATTCAATAAAGATGGCTTCGTAAAAAGTCAAAATTTGCAGGATTCTCTAATTCAGTATTCTGACAACAAGCTTAAATAATTCGTAATTCCTAAATTCCTAAATCCATGTAAAAAGGACTTTTTACATGGGCATCAATATCTCGCTTTTTGAAATTCAAGCCTTTTGACCTCTCTTCTTGAAGTACAATTTATAAAAAATTTTTAAAAATGTTCCATCCCTTTGACCGTATCTGTCAAAACCGTC